>JAHFDX010000712.1 GCA_023248785.1 Myxococcales bacterium | reverse complement strand
CGACGAGCTTAGTGGGTGCAACCCTGTGAGGCTGAGGGAAAGTCGTCGCAAAATAGTTGACCGCGAGCAGATACGTTCGAAACCCTTTGGACAAGAGCAACCAGTGAAGCTGCCGAAGAGGATGGCGCATCTTGTGGAAGAGGCAGAAGCGCCCAAAGGCGTTCTGCAACTCCTTGCTGCCCCAATACTCCGGCGCGATGACTGTATCGCCGCTGAACACGACGTCGACAGGACGGGCATCAAGAGTCTCGTGGAGCAGTCGAATGGTCGAGAAACCCACCAGGGTTCCGGTAGCGCTGCGCAGTACGATGACATGCGACTTTTCTGCGAGGTCGGAGAAAAAGCGTTGGCTTTCGACGCCGTCGTAACATGTGTGCATCAGCGCGAGCATTTGAGTGCGGTCGACGTCCGAGAGCCGATGGCGTGCTTCGATGCGGGCGCGAATGGAGCTGCGGATCATAGGGTAAACCAGGCGATGAAATAGAAAAGGACGGCGGTGCAAAGGATGCAATTCCACAGGCGCGTGCGGCGATTGATCGCGGTGAAGCGCGGGTCGTGCTCGTCCGCAAACCAGACGCCGTCGTCACCCACGGTGCCGCGCCCAACCACAGCAAAGAAGGTACGCGCATGGACGATCTCGATGATGAGCGAGGCGAGCAGCGCGACGACAAGAGCCGCAGTGGCGATTGACGTCGCGTCGTGTGAAACCGGCTCGGTCGCCCCGACCACGAGTGCACCGAGGATCAGAAGAATTGTGACGATGTCGTGCGCGACGCCAAATGGCGGCCGCCAATTGCGCGTGACGTAGAGCATCACCATCTCGACAACGCCGCGAAGCCACATGGATGCGCCGACCGCGAGGAACACGCGACGAAGGGGAAGCGGAAGCGATTCGTCCATGCCGACCGCAGGCGCGACGATGAACCAGAAGAAGATCGCAAAGCACAGCCAGAACGTCTTCGCGCGAGAGATCGACCCGCCAAGTCCCCCGCGTTCCTGGCGCTTCTTGAAGAACACGCCAAAGAGCACGAGGACCGCGGCGCCGACGACCACGAAGACCTGTGCCGATGCGCGCGAGAGGCCAACCTCATCCATCGCTCGTCCCTTGCCGCACGGTAACGCACTGGTCGACGGGGACGCGGACGCGTTCGAGCGCCTTTGCACCGAGCCACTGCACATCGAGATCGACGAAGGCGGGGGCACGGTGGCCGAGCCCGAAACGCAGCGGCCGCTCGCGCTGCGCCGAAAAACCTCCCATCAGCGTGCTCTCCTCAACAAAGGTGCCCTCCTGCTCGGGAGCAACCAAGCGCACACGCGCTCCGAGAGCTGTTCGAGAGCTCCGTTGACCATCTCCGACGAGATCGACGCACGCAAAATGCGATGCCGCCGGGGCGTCGTTGCGCAACGTACTTCGATATAGCGACACCGGCCCAAACTGGTTCGTCACCAGCAAATCGAGATCGCCGTCGTTGTCGAAATCGGCGAGCAGCACACCCCGGCTGTTGTCGGGATCTGCGATGCCGAGCGCGTCCGCTACATCGACGAAGGTCCCGGGCGACTGCGCACCCAGATTGAGGTACGCACGGCGCGCCTCGTTGGGGTAGATGGTGCGCCCTCGAATGTCGCCCCACATATCAGCGAAGGAGTGAATCTCCGGGCCCGACTGCATGAGCTTGTGGCTCACGTACCAGTAGTCCTTGCGATCACCATCTGGGATGAGTCGGTCGAGGCGGTCGTCCACCATTCCGTTTGCCTGCACGATGTCGGCGTAGCCATCGTTGTCAATGTCTGCTGCCGCAGCACCCCACCCGAAACGGTGTTCGTTGAG
Organism: Myxococcales bacterium; assembly: GCA_023248785.1. Classification (GTDB taxonomy): domain Bacteria; phylum Myxococcota_A; class Polyangia; order Polyangiales; family Polyangiaceae; genus JAHFDX01. Next base: position 681 of record JAHFDX010000712.1, on the reverse strand, counting down.
CGCGTTCCGCGCTGTGGCCTCATCCGAAAAGCGCGGCACGAACGGATCTGCGCCAGGGGAGACCATCCACAATAGGCTTCCCTCGGCCTGCAGAGCGTGATGAACGTTCGAGACGTAGACGTCGAGCCGCCCATTTCGGTCGAAGTCTGCAGCGCTCGCGTTCATGCCCTTATATGTGTCCTTGCCGATGCTGTTGAAAAGCCGGCCACCAACGAGCCGTCGGAAGTGCCGGCCGCCTTCGTTCAAGTAGACGTCGTCGGGGCCGAAGTCGTTTGCAACATAGAGGTCCTCGAACCCGTCTTGGTTGAGGTCGACCGCAACCGCGGCAAGGGACCAGTGTGTGTCGCCCATGCCCCATGCGGCGATGTCCTGTCGAACAAACTTCTCTCCGTCGTTCAGATAGAAGTCGTTCTTCCCGCCGTTCGTTGCGTTGTGCCACCCGTCGTGCATGAAGTGGAACATGCGGCGATCTCCTTGGTAGGCTTCATCAGGGAGGTGGAAGACGTTGAGCGGCGTAGGCACCTCGTAGTCTGGAAGGTGGGGGGTTGCGGCATTCAGAACCAAGAGATCGAGGTCCCCGTCGTTGTCGGCATCAAAGAAGACCGCGCCGAGACTGACGGTGTGCTCACGCAACCCCGATTCGTCAGTGATGTCTTCGAAACCGAGCTTTCCTGTTTCGCT
>JAHFDX010000098.1 GCA_023248785.1 Myxococcales bacterium | reverse complement strand
GGCTTCAACGAGCAGGCGCTCGTTAGCTTCAAGGTCGTGGACGCCGGCGGCAACCCACTCCTGGGAGTGCTTGTCGATTTCTCGATCGATAATCCACCCGCCGGCACCGTCGTGTCGACCAACGGATTGACCGATATGGCAGGCATCGCCGTAGCCACCGTCCAAGCGGGGACCACCGTTGGTGCGTTCACCGTAAAGGCGCGCGTGATCGTCGGGATGCGAACCATCGAAGTCTATAGTCCCACCATCGGCCTTCGTGGCGCGAAGCCCACCAACAAGAGCTTTAGTTTGGTGTGCACGCCATTCAACATCTCGGCGTACATCAGTGCTGCGCCGCCAAAGCTCATCAACGTCGATTGCAAGGCGCGCGTCGCCGATCGCTTCAACAACGCAGTCGGAACCGGCACGACAGTGAACTTCAAGTCTGAGGTCGGAACAATCCCGGCATCCATCGCGAGCAAGATCTACGACCCGGCCACATCAAATCCCGAGGAAGGCACCGCCCTCGTCACGTTCAGTACACAAGGCGCATTTCCTGCGGTCCCGACGGAACCACTTGCCGCCGACCCCAATCAATTCCCGACACCCCGTCCCGCCGAACCGAGCGTGGCCGATGGCCAAATCACTCGCAATCCGCGGGATGGGCTGGTCACCATCATCGCCTACACGCACGGCGAGGAATTTTACGACGACGCCAACAGCAACGGCAAATGGGACTCGAACGAACGCTTTTACGACGAAGGTGAACCCTTCGTTGATTCAAACGACAACGGTGTTTGGGATAGCAACGAGTTTTACGTCGATGACAACGGCGACGGCGTTTACAACGGTCCTAACAACAAATGGGATAGCGACAAGAGCGTCTGGGCCATGGCGCATATCCTCTACACCGGCTCGCCCGACCCCACCAACAGCCACTGGACACCCTCAACCCTCAATGTGCCCAAGGCCGCCCTCGTCAACGCGTCGTTTTACTTCCTCGATTTGAACATGAACCGCATTACAAACGAGTTCACGTTTTCGGGAGCCAACATCGCGATTTCAAAGGCTGGGTTTTCCGTCACGCTAAACGATATGGGCCCGCTGCCCGACGGATTCGGAATGAACATCGAATCCGACTGGCTCGATGCCACCACAGGAAAAGAATGCCTTTCGACAAGCACGCGTTGCCTGTATTCGACGCGCTTCCGAAGTTGGCCCATGGGTTTCGGCGGTACCATCACCGCCAAGGGCGCGGACGCAACCGACATGACACCGCCCATTACGTTCGGCTATCGCCTCGATGCGAAGGGACCTCTGCCTGGGTCGATCACGTTGCCCATCACCGCGCAATAGGAGCTATCGAAACGCGCGCCTGGCATAACGAAATTGTCATGTTAGACCGTTGGTCCCTCATGTAGTTTCGAGCCATGTTCGCCAGCATCCCGCCCGCCCAGCGCGCCTTCATTGCCGGCGCGACAGGATACACCGGGAGGCATGTCGTGCAGTGTTTGCGCAAGTTGCGAATCGATACGCATGCGCACGTGCGACCCGACTCGTCGGCGCTGACAAAGTGGAAACAGGAGTTCGAATCCCAAGGTGCCACTATTGACACGACTCCCTGGGAATTTGAACCCATGCTCGAGACTCTTCAGCGAATCCAGCCAACCGTCGTGTTTGCACTTCTTGGCACGACAAAGGCGCGTGCGAAGGTTGCAGCCAAATCGGGGCGGCGAATCGAAGAAGAAAGCTACGAACGGATCGACTACGGCCTCACCGCGCTCTTGCTACGCGCCGTGCAAACGAGCGAGGCCGACCCGCGATTCGTCTACCTTTCGAGCATCGGCGTCGGGACGTCGCCCGCGCACAGCGCATACCTTGAAGCTCGGCAGCGGCTCGAATCCGAACTTGTAACAAGCGGAGTCTCATTTACAATCGCACGCGCCTCCTTCATCACCGGCAGCGACAGAGATGAGGCCCGCCCGGGCGAGCGAGCCGCAGCAGCCCTCACGAACACGCTACTCAAGGTCGCCGGCGCATTGGGTGCGCATGAGCTAAAAGCGCGCTACGCTTCAGCCACCGGAGACGCCCTCGCTCAGAATCTAGTCATGCTCGCGCTCGATCCCGCAGCCGAAAACACCATCGTCGAAGGTTCCGCACTGCGCCGTTTTGCTTGAGTAATTCGGTTGAATCACCACTAGCACCGCTTGAGTCGCACGCGCGGCCACCACGGCGGCGCTTGCACGCACAGGTATGCGCAAGTAGTTTGTGGGGCGGTCTTTTTCGCCCGACATGGGCCTACACTCGAGGAGCAAGTTATGCCGGCGACCGATCGGGTCAAAGAGATCCTCTCCTGGTACAATTCGGACAACGTCGGCGTAAAGACGAACCTCGCGCGGCTAATGAATCACGGCAAGCTCGCGGGCACAGGAAAGTTCGTGATCTTGCCGGTCGACCAAGGATTCGAGCACGGACCTGCGCGTTCGTTTGCGCCAAACCCCCCCGCCTACGATCCCGACTACCACTTTCAGCTCGCGATTGATGCGGGTTGCAATGCGTACGCAGCGCCCCTCGGATTTCTCGAAGCCGCAGCCGACAAGTTCGCAGGCCAAGTCCCACTCATCTTGAAGCTCAACAATTCCGATACGCTCGCCAAGACGGATCAGCCTTGCAGCGCCGTGACCGGCTCGGTCAAAGATGCGTTGCGCCTCGGTTGCTCAGCGATCGGCTACACGATTTATCCAGGGTCGGGTCACCGCAACCGCATGTACGAAGACTTGCGTGAACTCATCCTCGAGGCAAAGACCAGCGGCTTGCCGACGGTCGTCTGGTCGTATCCGCGCGGTGCACTTTCGAAAGAGGGCGAAACGGCGATCGATGTGACGGCCTATGCCGCGCAGATTGCAGCTCAATTGGGGGCGCACGTGATCAAGGTGAAGCCATCAAAGGACTTCATTGAACAAGCCGAAGCTAAGAAGGTGTTCGAGAAGCATCAAATTCCCACAAGCACTCTCGCGGATCGCACGCGTCATGTGGTGCAGAGCGCGTTCGGTGGAAAGCGCATCGTCATCATGAGCGGCGGCGAAGCAAAAGGAACCGACGAAGTCCTCGAGGAAGTTCGCCAAATCGCAGCGGGTGGTTCCTTCGGTTCCATCATGGGGCGCAACGCATTTCAGAGACCGAAGAGCGAAGCGCTGAAGTTACTTCAGAGCGTCATCGAAATTTACAAGAGCGCGAAGTAAGGCAAATGCAGCGAGTTTCATTACTCAACATGGCTCTCTACGCGACCCTTGCGGTTGGTTGTTCCACCGCGCGTGGGCCTATTGAGCTTCAATTTGCAGCGTCGCAATCCGCTGTAGCGGGGTACGAAACACCGGGCGCCGTGACATTGGTTGATGCCCTCGGAGGCCTCCCGGTTGTTCAGGCAACGGTGCAAGGCGAGCACGCATGGTTCGTACTCGACTCGGGCGCAAGCAGACCCGTGCTCGCACAGTGGTACCTGGCCGCGCGCGGAATTCATACCTCAAGCAGTTACGAAATGGGTTTCGACCACGCAGGACGCCCCCTTCGCGTACGTATGGCGACGGGCGTGCAAGCTGTCGTGCAGCCCCTTGGGCGCGTGCGCGAGACAACGTGGGCCGTGGTCGATGTACCCGAAGTATTTCGACGCCAGAACATCGCGGGATTTCTCTCGCCACAAACGTGGGCCGACGCACGATCCGCGGTTGTCATCGATTTTCGTACGCAATCGCTCAAGACCACTGCCGTCGAGAATGCGCCCTCCCGCAGCCATCGAGGTGAATGGGCGTCGGCATGCGGTGGTGGCTATGTCGCTGACACGCGTGTCGGGCAAAAGTCCGCGCGGCTTTTGGTCGACACAGGTTCGGCGCGCACGGATCTCTTGGGATCTGTGGATTACCCAACTACAACCTACGCCCTGCAAGTGGCCGGCGGCGAAGTTACAGCCGCGTTTCTTGGAACAACCGAAGTAACCGTGGGCGGCACGTCGCTCACGGCCTCGCCCCTCGTCATTCGCGGGCAAGCCGACCATGCCTGTCCGCGCGACGGCGCACTCGGGATGGACGTATTACGATCGTGTGTGGTTACGTTTTACCGCGAGGGTGCGCGCGTCACCTGTTCGCGGTAGGCGGTTTAGACCGGTTTCAGGTCGATATGCTGGCGTTGCCTCAGGATGACATGGCGTGGGACACTCACATCGGCTTGAAACCGGCTCAGCGTCCCGCCACTGCAAGCCGCTCCTCGACCATAATGTCGGCGACGCGATACGTCGGCGCCTGGAGCTTTGTGCTGCGCTCGGCGATATCGAGAATCGTGTCGTATATTTTCATCGTCTTGTCCCGCGATTTCTGCTCGTCGTACCCGAGCACTTCCTGCGCAACGTTCACAAGACCGCCCGCGTTGATCGCGTAGTCGGGCGCGTAGAGAATACCCCTCGCGTGAAGGTCGTCCCCATTGCGGGGCTCAGCGAGCTGGTTGTTCGCGGCGCCGGCGACGATGGTCGCTTTGAGTTTGGGAATCGTTGCGTCGTTGAGCGCGGAGCCCAACGCACACGGTGCAAAGACATCGCACGCCACTCCGAAAATCTCGTCGAGTAGAACCACCTTCGCAGAAAGCTCACGGTGCGCGCGCTCGGCCTTCAAGGGGTCAACATCGGCCACGGTCAAGCTGGCGCCCGCTTGATGCAATTCGCGGCAAAGGTGATAACCGACATGCCCGACACCTTGCACGGCCACATGAATTCCTTTTAGGGAATCGCGATGCAATTTGTAACTCACGCAAGCTTCAATTCCGCGCCGTACGCCAAGGGCCGTATATGGCGATGGATCCCCCGACCCGCCGTGGGACGGATCTACGCCAGTGACATACTTTGTCACCGTGCGCGCGACCTCCATGTCTTCGAGCCCCGTACCGCTGTCTTCGGCCGTAATGTAATGTCCTCGCAAATCGTCAATAAAATTGCCGAACGCCCGAAAGAGCGCCACGCGGTCAAAGTGACCCTTCGGCCGAATGATGACGCTCTTGCCTCCCCCGTGCGCAAGGCCCGCCAAGGCGGCCTTATAGGTCATGCCACGCGCAAGCCGGAGGGCGTCGATCAGCGCGGCTTCATCGCTTTCGTAGTCAATAAAGCGACAGCCACCAAGGGCGGGACCCAGCCGCGAATCGTGAATCGCGATGATGGCGCGAAGGCCCGTGGATTTGTCGAGTTTGAAGTGGACCTCGCCGTAGTCATAGGCGCGCAGATGGCCGAACAAGTTCATCGTGGCTGGAGATAACCGAAGGCTTGTGTCAGAAGCAAGCCCCGATGATGTGGAGCGCAAGGGAAACCAAGCGCGGCGCGATGGTCATCTGCGCCCTTGGACAGCTTCACTTCTGGTCGAGCAACAGAGGTCTTCGGTCCTGCATGAGCGGAAACATCGCGGGTGCTCCGTCACCCTTGAGATGCGCGAGCACGGTTTGCTCGACGTAGTTGTCTTCCGCTTTACCGCCCGTGTTGACGCGAAACCCGTACGAGAGCGAGCCGCCGTTCTTGTAATACGTATCGATCAGTTTCTTGCGTTCCTCGTACCACTTGCCTGGGCACGAATGATCAAGCCCGTGGGTGATGCTCCAGGCGATGAGCTGCGCTGCCAACATGGGCCACGCGGCCATCTCCACGGATTCGATCGCGACGGCCTTGGCAGATGGGACGGCAGCGCTTGCAACCTCACTCCTGGACAACGCAATGTATCTGTCAAGTCCGGCCTTTTCCACGGCTTTAGCTACTGCTGCAGGCCTTCCCGACGCTCCCACCTCAGCTTGAACGATCCTTAGGGCGGCTTCGCCGACCTTCTGTGGGTTTGCCCGTGTCGCACCCTTCAAAATGTTAGCAATCTTCTCGAGGCGCTTAACGGAAGCAAGGCCGTGAGAATCGTAGAATTCCGCCCCACCAAGCCCAGGGTGAAGCTGGTACTCAACGCTCCATTCGAGCGCTTTCGCAAAATCCCACGCGCGGACAGCTGCAGCGGCCTCGGATGCTTTTGCAATGGCCGCTGCGGATGCACCAATGGCCGCTGCGCTCGGCTCGAGTTGGAAAAGAAGGAGACCCAGCGCTCCAAGTGCGGGCCCCGTCGCCTTCGACGGCACTGGCATATTGACATGCACCAGCGGTCCAAACTTCGCCCACGCTTGTTGGTCCGTGCTGTTCACCAGCAGGTACACAAAGTGTGCGGAGCGCGGATCCGGATCGTGGTCGACGTAGGCATTCGCCGGCTTACCCTTGTGCACGACGGATACGGGCAGATGGAGGCAACGCTTCAGCTTGCTCGGCGAGGTGTGCCACACTTCCTTTTTCGTGTCCCAGTCCACACCGCAATACTGGCTGCGCACGTATTCGCGCATATCTTGCACCGGTTGATAGACCAGCAACATGTAGTCATCATCCGCAACCGCCGTGCACTTGTTTGCCATGGCCGCACTCGGGGCGAGCGTGCCTAACAGTGAGTGCGGTGAGCGCACGGAAGAGCAACCGGTGCATCATGAGTTCCCTCCCTATCGAAAACCAAACCGTTGCATGGACCGTGGCATCGCGCGAACAACCCCACATTGGGTAAACGACGCACGCCGACTCAGGGTTAAGGGCTGCGGCGGCGCGCCCCAGAGCCGCTCGGGTTGCGTCGATCCCGCTCTCATAATCCAAAATCGCTTCACAATATCATGCGCAATATCTCGATAATCGCGCACAACACCCCGGGCTACGGTTTCGCTCATGAAGTTCGTGTTGCGTCTCGCTCTTGCCTTGCTTCCCTCACTTGCCGTCGCATGCTCCTCGGGAGCGCTTCAACAAAACCCGGAAGACTCCGGCGTGCCTTCGAATCCCGATGCTTCCGCGGGTACCGATGCGCCCCCGACGGGATCTACCGATGCGGGTAGCGATACCGCTTCCGACGTCTCGGTCAACACCGACGCAGGCGGGTTTGTCGATCCGCGCGACAGTCAGCGCTACGCAACGATCCAAATTGGCCAACAGACGTGGCTTGCGCGAAACCTCAACTTCGTGATCGCGACAGAGTCGTTCTGTTACAACGACGATTCAAAGAACTGCGACAAGGACGGCCGTCTGTACCGCTGGAAGGTCGCACCCACAGCCTGTCCCACGGGCTTTCGCCTTGGTACTGATGACGATTGGAAGGCGCTCGAAACTGCCGTCGGCATGGCCGCCAATCAGCTCAACCTCGAGGGTTACTCCACCGTGCGCGGAACCGATGAGGGCACGAAGCTCAAAGCGCCCGACGGATTCGGCGCATCGCACATGGCAGGCTATCGAACCGGAACGACGTATGACGCGCTCGGGGATCGAACGTACTTCTGGGTCTCGACGACCCGCGGCTCCGATGTGTGGCGCCGCAGAGTGGCTGCAGCGGAACCCACAGTTTTCCGATTCACGAACCCGCCATCGGATTTCGCAATCAGCGTGCGCTGCGTGATGAACCAATGATTGCGGCTTGGGGAGCTTGCGATCCCAAGGCCGTGAACACGTGTGTGATGAACTGATCAGTGCCCGCCGTGCGGATCGCCCATGCCCGGGGGCATACCTGGCATTCCAGGCATTCCAGGCATTCCGGGAGGCATGCCACCGTGCGGTGGAGCGTTGTCCTTCGCAGCATCGGCTCCTGCGTCGGCGGCCTTTTGGAACTTCTCCTTCGCCGAAAGCACGCGGTCGGACACGAGTTTGCTTACGACGTAAATGAGATCGCCGCCGTCCTTGCGTGCGAAGTGCGAGTCGCCCGTCGCGACCTTGCCGAGCTTGAGCGTGTACTTGCCGGCGTTGTCCTTGAGTGAAACGGTAAGGGTGCCCTCGGGTGCGCCGAGGCCCGTGTCCGCGTCGGTCTTGTTGTCGCCAAATTCTTCGGCTTGAAGCGATTTGAAATCGAGCAGGAGGTCTTTAACCTTTTGCTCGTCGAAGCGCTCGATGGGGCCGCCTTTGAACGTTCCGGCCCAGCCCTTATCACCCTTGGTGAACGAAAAATCGCCGGATTTGTTACTGAGGGTGAGGTGATTGGCGTTCGCGTCGTCGAATTTGAAAATCTCGCGATCGCGCCAGTCTTTCAGATCTTTGGAGAACGACCATGACTGGTAGCCCTTGGCCTTGAAGACCAGGTTGTCTTTGCCCGCCACCATCATGAGGTTGTTGGACCCGAAGGTAAGGTCGCCCTTGATGTCCGAACCCTTGTAGGCGACGACGTGGACGGCTTGGTCCGCGTCGAGCTTGCGATCTTTTTTGACCTGATCGTCCAGCCGCAAATCGACGTGCGACTCGACCTTAACTTCCTTCAGGTTCGAAGCCGCACTCTTCACCGTTTCCTGATTCGCTTTCGCCGCGAAGGGCTTCACGATTTCCCAGGTGTCGCCCTTTTTCTCGAAAACGACCTCGTCCTTCTTGCCGTCCTTGACGCTGAACTTGTCGATGTCGTCGGGGATCGAGAGCGATGGTAGTTCCACCTTCGCGACCGGCTTGCCGACGTCCTGGTCCTTCTTCTGATTCTCATACGCCCACAGGCCCATGCCAGCCGTCGCGAGCAAACCCACTCCAATGAGTACTTGGCGGTTCATTCTTCGCACCTCGTAAAGTTACGTTTTTTGATCAAGGCTTTTGCCTCCGATCAGGCGAGCGTAATGCTCGCGCGCTTCGACATGCGCCACTGCCAGCGGGCAAGCCCGAACAGGATGAAGAGCAGCGGCACTCCAACGAGAAGAGACCAGGTGATGGTCGCTTGAATCGATTTGCGGCTTTGCTTGATGTCGTCGATCTTCTTCTTGATCGACTCCTCGGTATCGTCATCCTTGATGTCGAGCTTCTCGCGATCCTGGTAGTTCAGCGTGGGTTCGCTCAAGATCTTCGCAGACGCTGCGAGCAGATCCGTGTCGCCACTCATCCAGTCGAGCGTGTTCTTGAGCGACAGGATCATGTGCGTGAGCATCGCTTGGGCGTACGGGAACGCGAGCTGCTTCAATTGCTCGTCGCCACCCACATCGCCAAACTGCATGCCGAACTGACCCATGTCAGGCCCCGCGCCCGCGCGAGCGAAGGGATTCGTGAGAAACTGCGCTGCCGAAATCACAAGCACGCGCGCAGGCCCGGTGCTCTCGGCCGGGGCTTCGACGCCCTGCTTGTCGCCCGAGCGCTCTTGATCTTCGGTCCCTCGAGCTCGGCCGCCACGATGAACTGACCCTTCTGGCCACCCTTCTTTGCAGACAGTTTGCGAAGCTCGACGTTGTCGGTGAACGCGTACGACTGGTCCGTGGATCGCGCGACAGCCTTTAGCGTATTGCCCGTCTGCTTCTGCGGATCGAGGGTAAGCGACGAAACCATCGGCATGGCCACATGCGTCATACGGAAAAACGCGGGGAACTAGGTGTCAAGGCGCTTCGAGTCGTCTTTGAAACTCTGGTCTTCCGCGACCTGCAGTGCCCATGGCACACCACCTCGCGCCATACCGCCCTGCGTTGGAATCGTGAATTGAACAGGACCGCGGTAGTCGAGGATCACATCCTTGTTGATCTTGATGCCGTAGCCTTCGAGCAGCTTCTCCACGCCCCACGTGTTGAGCGTGACGGCCAATTGCGCATCGCCCACCTTCGTGTTTACTGCACTCTCGTACACGACGAGGCTCTTGCCCTTCATGACGAACTGGTCGATACGGCGAAGTTCCTTCTCGGAGTAGTCCTTGCCGGGCTGCGTGAGAATCAGACCATCAAGCTTGT
>JAHFDX010000711.1 GCA_023248785.1 Myxococcales bacterium | reverse complement strand
ATTGAAGAGGTGCGCGGCCTTCGTCCGGTTCTATTGCTCGACGATGTGTCGAGTGAGCTCGATGCGGATCGTGCGCGCGCGTTCTTTTCCTACCTTGGGCATGCCCATGGGCAAGTATTCATCACGACCACAAGACCCGAGTTGATTGATGAATCGTCCGAGCATGCGGAACATGCAAAAGGCGCGGCTCCCTTAGGAACAAAAAAAAACCGCTCTGATTTTTTGGTCGAACAAGGCCGCTTCACCCAAGTTTTTGGGCACGATTATTCGCACGCATAACATGTTGATTTCATGTGACTTTTCGCCGGCCTCCGTTTGCTGTTTGAGGTGACTTCAGGGTATAGTGCTCCTCTTCGTTTTTCCACGTCTGAGTGAGCCCATGGGAAGTACTGAAACGATGTCGAATACCCCCTCCATCGCGCCCGCGCCCGCGGCGACGTACGACGCCGACAACATTTCGGTGCTCGAAGGACTCGAAGCCGTTCGAAAGCGGCCCGGCATGTACATCGGGGATGTCCACGATGGATCGGGGCTTCATCACCTTGTGTGGGAAGTGGTCGACAACGCGGTGGACGAGCACCTTGGCGGGTTTTGTTCGCACATGGAAGTCACCGTGCATTTCGATGGCTCGGTGACCGTCGAAGACAACGGGCGCGGGATTCCTGTCGGAATGCACACCAAGGGTGTGAGTGCCGCCGAAGTGGTGATGACGGTCCTGCATGCTGGTGGCAAATTCGACCATTCAAGTTACAAAGTGTCGGCCGGGCTTCACGGGGTTGGGATCAGCGCGGTCAATGCGGTGTCTGAGTGGCTCAAGCTCGAGATCAAACGCGACGGGCACGTCTACTTCCAACAGTACCATCGGGGTGCTCCCGATGCGCCTCTTGCCATCATCGGCGATACCGACAAGACGGGCACAAAGATCACGTTCAAGGCCGATCCTGAGATCTTTACGGCCCTCGAGTTCCAACACGACATCTTGGCGAGTCGTCTTCGCGAGCTTGCGTTTCTTAACGCCGGATTTGTGATTTCTCTCACCGACGAACGCGACAACGGGCGCAGCGACAAGTTCGAATACAAGGGTGGCATCCGTGAGTTTATTGAGCTTTTGAACAAGGCCAAGGAACCCGTCCACGACAAGGTGATTTGGCTCCTTGCAGAACATCCGACCGAAAGCGGAACACCCATCGCGGTGGAAGTCGCCCTTCAATGGAACTCGTCGTACGCCGAACAAACGTTTTGCTACACCAACAACGTTCACAACAAAGACGGCGGGACGCACCTTACCGGTTTCCGCGCGGCGATGACGCGCATCTTCAACAATTACGGCACCGCGCAAAACCTCTTCAAAGAGGTCAAGAGCGGACTCACCGGCGAAGATGTTCGCGAAGGAGTGACGGCCGTTGTCAGCGTGAAGCACCCCGATCCGTCGTTCGATTCGCAAACGAAATCGAAGCTCGTGTCCAGCGAAGTGAAGGGCCTTGTCGAGGCCACGCTAACGGACAAGCTTGGCCAGTTCCTCGAAGAAAATCCCCAGGTTGCTCGCAAAATTATTGAAAAGGCGATCCTTGCCGCCAAGGCACGCGAGGCCGCTCGCAAGGCACGCGAAGTGGTGCGCAAAGGGCAGCTCGACATCACGAGCTTGTCGGGAAAGCTCGCCGATTGCCAATCGCGCGATCCGGGCGAGTGCGAGTTGTACATCGTCGAGGGCGACAGCGCCGGCGGCACAGCCAAGCAAGGCCGCGATCGGAAGTTTCAGGCGATCTTGCCACTTCGAGGAAAGATCCTAAACGTCGAGCGCGCTCGCCTCGACAAGATGCTCGCCTCCGCTGAAATTGGCACGCTCATCACCGCGCTTGGCTGCGGCATTGGCACACCGGAGCAAGGTGGCAATTTTGACGTCGAGAAGTTGCGGTATCATCAAGTTGTTCTGATGACCGACGCTGATGTCGACGGCAGCCACATCCGCACGCTGCTCTTGACGTTCTTCTATCGGCAGATGCCGGAATTGATCGAACGCGGTTACCTTTACATTGCGCAGCCTCCGCTTTACCAAGTGAGGCGAGGGAAAAAATCCGAGTACTTGAAGGATCAAGCCGCACTCGACGCGTACTTTTTGCGGCACGGTGTCGACGGTCTTTCGGTGCGATCTTCACGCGGGCAGCGCATTACCGGCGATCCTTTATATCGCTTGGCCGATCGGTTGAGGATGTACCGAAGGGCGCTGACAAAGCTCGAGCGGCGTGTCGATGCCACGATTGTCTCACACGTGCTTCGTGCCACGATGGTGGGTAAGGCGGAGATTCGCGATCGCGCGAAGGTCGATGCTGCGGTCCCGATGATCCGCGAAGTGCTCGAACTCAAGATGCCCGACATTATGCCCGCAACGGTCGACATCAGTTGGGAGGTGGAACATGGTTCGGCGCGAATCACAATTTCGCCGAGGCCCGGAGCCCATGCGCGTGCGGTGACGCTCGATTGGAATCTCGTTGAATCCGCCGAGTACGAAG
>JAHFDX010000710.1 GCA_023248785.1 Myxococcales bacterium | reverse complement strand
CGCGCAAAAGCTGTTCGAACAACACCTGGCAAGTCAATCCGAACTCGACGCCGCCCGCGGCAGCTACGAGGTCGCCAAAGCCAACTCCACCGCCGCCGAGGCCACCATCGGGGCGACGCGCGCTCAACTGACGCAATCGCTTACTAACGTAGGATTCACGAAAATTTACTCCCCGGTCGACGGCATCGTGATTTCACGCGCCGTTGACCCAGGTGCAACCGTGGTCGCAAGTTTTCAAACGCCAACGCTCTTCGTTATTGCGCAAGACCTGCGCAAGATGCGTGTGTTCGCGGACGTCGATGAGGCGGACGTTGGCAAAGTTCACGAACAGATGTCTGCCGAAGCTGTGGTCGATGCATTTCCGGGCGAAACGTTTACCGGGGTCGTGACGCAGGTGCGCTTCAGCCCCAATAATGTACAAGGTGTAGTTACCTATTCGGCAGTGGTCGACATCGAAAACGCCGAGGAAAAATTACGCCCAGGAATGACGGCGACCATCACGATCCGCACGCGCGAGGCGAAAAATGTCCCTCGCATTCCCAATGCGGCGCTGCGATACAAGCCATCGCCACCCAAAAAAGATGACGACAAAGCAGCAGCCGCTGCACCCAAAGTTGTTGTGTTGCCCGAGCCTCCACTTGCGAAGGGAACCGGGAAAGTCTACGCGCTCACTGATTCAACTGCGGGCTCAGAGAAGGCCGTACCGCGTATCCTTTCCGTTGGCATCACGGACGGCATTTTCACGGAAGTCAACGAAACATCGGTGCAGCCTGGACTCAAAGTAATTACGGACGAACTCGACGAGGCGGAAATTAAAAAGCGAAGCCGTCGGATGTTCTAGCTCGACGCTGCAATGGTCCCATGGCGAACGAAGCTCTTCTCGATCTTCATGATGTGTCAAAGGACTACGAGTCCGATGCGGGCGTCGTCCATGCATTGCGTGGGGTGAATCTGCGAATTGACCATGGCGAATTTGTGGCCATCGTGGGCGCGAGCGGATCGGGCAAGTCGACGTTAATGAACATTTTGGGTTGCCTCGATCGACCCACACACGGTGTGTACTCCATCGGTGGCATCGATGTTGGCAGTCCAGATCAAGATGCGCGCGCCATCGTTCGAAATCGAATGGTTGGATTCATCTTTCAAGGTTTCAACTTGCTCAGCCGAACAACCGCACTCGAAAACGTGGAGCTGCCGCTGCAGTACCGCGGAATCGGTAGCCGGGCTCGACGCAAGCGCGCGGAGCAGGCCCTTTCTGACGTCGGACTTACCGATCGTGCGCACCACACACCCAATCAACTTTCGGGCGGACAGCAACAACGTGTTGCCATCGCGCGCGCGCTCGTCACCGATCCGCCCCTACTACTCGCCGACGAGCCGACAGGGAATCTCGACACGCGCACCAGTCTCGAAGTGCTGGCGCTACTGCAGCGACTCAACCGCATGGGTCGAACGGTCGTCGTTGTCACCCATGAGCGCGATATCGCCGCCTGTGCGTCGCGTGTGATCACCGTGCGCGATGGTCGCATCGTGAGCGATGTCCGCCAGGATCAACCTACCGACGCTGCGATTGAGCTCGCAGCGTTGCCACCCGCCGAACTCCACACAACACCACCGTTGAGTGAAGTGGCCTCCCAGGCGCGGCGTGAACGCCCGATCCCGTGGACTGCATACACTCAGATCATTCTGTCGGGAGCGGCGGGCAGTGGCATTGCGATGTTGTACTGCACGTTCATCCTTGAGCAGCGGATCACGTGGATCCTTATCGCAGGCGCGGTTCTCGGTGAAGCGTGGGCAGCTCGGCGAACGCTTGGCCGCACGGAACTTGTTACGACGCCAAGCGATGCGCTTCGAGCGTCGATCGTGACGTCGTGTGTGGTGGCAATTCTTGCGTGCATCGCGATGGTTGTTGTGATGTCGGTCCCCACCGATTCGCCTTCGCCTCGGTGGGTCGAGTCACTCTCACGTTGGAATCTCTCTACTGTTGTGACTGCCGCAGTGCTTTGGATGGTGGCCGCGACACTTGCGCGCGCACTCGTCTTTTACGGTGCTACGCGACGAGCGTTGCGGACATGACCCTTGCGGTTTTCTTAAACGCTCTAGGCGTCGCAATAAGCGCCATTTTTCGCAATAAGCTTCGTGGCGTACTTACCGTGTTCGGCATTCTCATTGGGATTGCTTCGGTTGTAACCGTGACCGCACTCGCCACAGGCGCATCCGAACAGGTCGGCGGCGAGATCGACAGCTTTGCGGCGAACGCGCTTTTTATCAGTCCGCAACCGGTGCAAGCGTCGGGCGTACGAGGAAAAGTTGCCGGACGACTGAGCGAGGGCGACGTTCGCGCGATCGGGACCGGAGCCGTTTCGGTCACCGCTGTGTCCTCATGGTCGAGCGCGCAGGCCCAAGTGATCTACGGGGAAAAAAATGCGACCACCGTCGTCGCTGGGGTAACGCTTCCCTATTTTCCCATTCGCAAGTTCGCCATCAAAAACGGCTCGCTTTGGACCGACAGT
>JAHFDX010000709.1 GCA_023248785.1 Myxococcales bacterium | reverse complement strand
AACGTGGTTCCTACGCGAGCCAATCCGCCTTTGAATTACGAACGTGGTACCGGCGCGAATTTCCAAGGGGTACGCGCAGTGCAGAGGTCGGGTTTCGATGTGCGTACAAAGCATACGACCCGACCGACAACGGAGGCGCTCTGTAACCCTTTCCCGCGATCTGAAAGGAGGTACGCTGTTCGATCCCAATGACTTGCGCCGTCTTATCCATCGGAACGGAGCTCACACGCGGCGAGATTCTCAACACGAATGCGTCGTGGCTCGCTTCGTCCTTGACCGATCTTGGTCTAACCGTCACGGAAATCGTGACGGTTGACGATCATGAAGAGCGTATTTCTGCAGCGCTCGATCGCCTTGCCCGCACAGCGCGAGTCATCGTTGCAACGGGTGGGCTCGGGCCCACCACCGACGACCTTACCGCTCGCTCAGTCGCCGGATTTCTCGGTGCCCCTCTCGAACGCGATGTTCCGTCGCTCGACCACATCAAGCGGCGCCTCGAGCAAGCCGGACGACCGCTCACCGATTCCAACGCAAAACAGGCGGACGTGCCGCGCGGCGCCGAAGTGCTTCCGAACGCCGCTGGCACGGCACCCGGATTTTCGGTGCGCGTACGTGATGTCGTGGCTTTTTTTCTTCCTGGCGTGCCGCGTGAAATGGAACGCATGTTCCACGAGCAGGTATCGTCACGCGTACGGCAACTCGCGACGCACGATACGTATCAGATCAAATTACGAACCTTCGGTCTTCCCGAAAGCACACTTGGAGACAAACTCGCGGGCATCGAGGAATCGTACCCAGGCGTAACCATTGGCTATCGCGCAGATTTTCCAGAAGTCGACGTCAAAGTACGCGCAACCGCATCGAATCAAGCGGAGGCCCGGGTGCTGGCTGAACGCGCGATTGCGGAAGTTCGCCCACGGCTTGCACCATGGATCTACGCCGAAGGAGAGGAGAATTTCGCAGCGCACGTGGGTCGCTTGCTTCGCAGCCGTGGTTTCACGCTTGCGCTTGCAGAATCGTGCACCGGCGGGCTCATGGGCCACATGCTCACGATCGAACCCGGAGCGAGTGACTTTCTGCTTGTCGACGCGGTGGCCTATGCGAATTCATCGAAGGCCAAATTCCTCGGCGTTGCCGACGATGTGCTTCGTTGGCACGGTGCCGTAAGCCCCGAGGTCGCCGCCGCCATGGCCGAAGGCGTCAAACGCATCGCCGGAGCCGATATCGGAATCGGAATTACCGGCATTGCTGGGCCCGGTGGCGCCACTGATTCCAAACCCATTGGTCTTGTGTACATCTCGTCGGCAGGCCCATCTGGCACCGTCGTGCGAGAGCATCGATTCTCCGGCGATCGACTGCAAATCCAAACGCGTGCCGCTTACACTGCTCTTCAAATGGTACGCACGATTTGCCTCGACGTCGCCTCAACGCGAGAGTTGCTCAAGTGACCTTCAAAGCGTGTTGCCTTCTTGGCGTGATTGCGTGCGGGGGCAGAGTCGAATCCACGGTGGCCGACTCTGGCGCGAGCGACGCCGGATCGAGCGACGCCGGATCGAACGTCGTTGTCCTTCATCCGGACGCCGGAGCATTGCCCGGAGAATCTTCGTGCAAGGTCACGATCACCACCCGCATCCCCGTAGCCACCGCGCTTCACGTAGCCACCTGTTCCTCGGTTTCGTATGCGACCAATCCGCCGAGCGGTGGCGATCACTGGCCCATTTGGTCGGCGCTTAAAAAATACACGCGACCTGTTCCTCGCGAGATGTACGTGCACAATCTCGAACACGGAACCGTCGTACTCGCCTATCGATGCGCGCCTGCTTGCCCCGATGTCGTAGGCGCACTTTCTGCTGTATTCGACAAGGCGGTTGATCCTCGCTGCGGCGTGCATCCAAGAGTTGTTCTGACACCCGACGCGAAATTGCCGACCCCGATTGCCGCCGTCGGATGGGGAGCGACCTACACCGCGACATGCATCGACCCGACGTCGCTACAGAATTTCACAAACCAGGCGATCGGCCATGGCTCCGAAGACCTTTGTGACGACGGCGTCGACCTCGATCGCGGAGATCCGTGCGAGACACCAGGTGATGCGGGTTAGCGCTGGGCCAGCGCCGCTCGTGCAATGCGAAGGGCATCGCTGCACGTGCCAGCGTCGTCCGCGACAATGCTCGCCGGCCCCGCGGTAACGACAAGATCCCGGCCTTGAAGAACAACCGCGGTTGGTGCAACCACTCCAACATGCCCCGCCGCGGCCGAATATCCAGGAACGACTGCGCGCGCGTTCGGATTACACGGCGTGGCCGTAGTATGCATGCGATCGCGTCCTTTCCAAGCCCACGCTTGCTCATCGCGCCGCGCGTCGGATTCATGGTCGTACCGCATGCGCCACACAAACGCATAATGACCCTTGCGCTTTGCAACTACACCGCGATCCCCCGCCCAGCCCGCTCCGAACGGCTGCAGCACGCCCCCATACTGCAATTCGGAAAGAAGCAGCCGAATCGACAACTCGC
>JAHFDX010000097.1 GCA_023248785.1 Myxococcales bacterium | reverse complement strand
ACATGTAGTTTCAAGGTGCTCGCGCACGTCCCCGAGATCGGGCGCGCGCTTGCCGAGATGGGACGCGTGACGAAACCGGGCGGCGTGGTCCTCGCCGAGTTCTATAATCCGCTGAGTATCCGCGCCCTCGCCAAGCGCCTGGGGCCAAAAGGTGCGGTATCGTCGCAACGCAACGAAGGTGATGTCTATACACGCTTCGATTCGCCGTGGGTCATCAGACGACTCCTTCCGCCATCGCTCGAATGGGAAGGCGCGCGAGGAATTCGTGTGTTTACTCCAACGGCCGCCTTTCATCGCATTCCAGGCGTGCGCGATGCCCTTCGCCGCGCTGAAGTGTGGGCAGCAGATAGTCCTCTTGCGATCTTTGGTGGGTTCTACGTGGCCGTATTGCGGCGTTGTGCAACCCGTTAGGTTGAGGAAAAATCCAGAAGGGGGTCCTCTCCCTTCGGTCGCTCCGGATGACATGGTGGATGATGCGTCGTCTCTGCACTACGCGCCCGGTACCTTGACGACCTCCATGCCCGAGAACGATTGGGAAACCTCGCTGTGCACGCAGACCATGTTGCGTGACACAGCGCCTGAAAATGCGTTCTCGGAATTGCCCAGAAAGTTCTGCGGGTTGTAGTACGCCGGCGTGTGCCAATACATTTTGTATCCGAGTTCGTGAATGTGTCGGATGAGGCTTTCGGATTTTCCTTTGCGATCATTGTCGACATACAGAATCGGCTTGAACCGCTCGATGAGCTTTGCGGTGCCGCGAACGACGTCCTCCTCCATTCCTTGCACGTCGATCTTGATGAAGTTGCACTGCGGTAGCGCGTAGGCATCGAGCGGAACGAGGGGCACTTGTTCGCCTTGTGGCGAATCTCCGAGCGACACGTTGGCGAAGTCGTTTTTGGCTGTGGGATCGAGGGGAGGGACATCGATTGAGCCGTGCGTTGTCCCCGCAGCACGATGGAAACAAAGGACGTTCGGAACGCTATTGAGCGCAAGATTGGCGCAGAGCGTTTGAAACAAAAGGCGTTGCGGTTCAAAGGCAACAACCAGCCCGGTTGGTCCTACTTGGCGAGCAAAAAAGACCGTGTGGGCGCCAATATTTGCGCCCACTTCAACGACGGTGTAGCCGGGTTTGATAAGTTGGCGAAACACTTCGACTTCGCTCTCCGCGAACTCTCCGTACAGGTCGAGTGCCCGTCCGACGTGGGTGTCGTTGATGTTGTAGAGCATCTCGCCGTAGCGGCAGGTCTTGTGTCGATTGAACGTCTGGAATGCGTGCAAGCTCATTTTTCCTCGGGGAGAGCAGAGATTCGTTCACTCGATGGAACCTTAGAACGCGAGACATGTCCACGTATGAGGCGCCTGTCGAAATTATGTACTTCGCCGTATACTCACTTGAATGCGTGCGCACTTTTTTACGGCATCCGCGCTTGTTGTGACTTTGGGTCTCTCAACGCTTCTCGCACGGCGGCTTCATGACCACGGTCTTTGGTCGGGCTTGTCGCCGGTGGTTTTGGCGGCTCAGGCGACCACAAACACGAAGTCGAATTACGATTTGACCCAAGTGCGCGTCGTCAATGACGTGCTAAAAAAGGTGCGCGATCGTTACGTGGATCCGAAGCGCGTTCGTCCACGTGAGATGTTGCTTGCGGCACTCAACGCGGTGCAGCGGGATGTGGCGCAGGTCATTGTCTCGCATGATGAGGGCAGCAACGAAGTGCTTGTGCGTGTCGACACGCAGGAGAAAAAATTCAGCATCGCGAATGTCGATGGCCTATGGGACGTGAGCGCGCGCTTGCGAGAGGTCTTTGCGTTTTTGCAGGAAGGCCTGAAAAACGCGGACGTTGATCTGCGAGAGGTTGAATACGCCGCGTGCAATGGGATGTTGCGGACGCTCGATCCTCACAGCGTCCTTCTTTCACCGGATGCGTACAAAGAGATGCGCGTGTCGACATCGGGGCAATTCGGTGGCGTAGGCATGATCATCTCACTGCGCGATCAACAGCTCACTGTGATCAACCCAATGCCTGGTGCCCCGGCGGTACGCGCCGGGATTCATCGAAATGATCGCATCGTTAAGATCGACAACGAGTCCACTCTTAATATGGGTACGAATGAGGCGGCGAACCATTTGCGGGGTGTGCCTGGTACCAAGGTGACGGTGTGGATTCATCGTGACGGCCCTGACGGTTGGACGGGTGTTAAGCCGTTCGAGCTTTCGCGCGAGGTGATTCGCGTAGCGAGCGTGGAACACCGGTTGCTCGATGGCAATATTGGGTACGTCCGCCTCAAACAATTCCAACAGAACACCACCACGGACATGCGAGCAGCCCTTCGTTCGATGAAGAAGAACGGCGAGCTTCGCGGTCTTGTGCTCGATTTGAGAGGCAATCCCGGAGGCCTCCTCGACCAAGCGGCTCGCGTGGCAGACACGTTTATCTCCAGCGGATTGCTTGTGGCGACTGTCGGAAATCCCAGCGAAGGTCGCGAGGAAAAGGTGGCTCACGAAGAGGATACCGAGCCGAATTATCCGCTGGCGGTATTGGTCAGTGGTTCGTCCGCAAGCGCGAGCGAGATTGTTGCTGGCACACTCAAGAACCACGAGCGTGGCGTCATTATTGGTGAGACAACATTCGGCAAAGGGAGTGTGCAGCTCATTCTCGACGACGTACCGGATAAGGCCGCGCTCAAGCTCACGATCGCGCAATACCTAACCGAGCCGGGGGACATCTCGATCCAAGGCGTAGGCGTTACGCCGGATGTCCAGCTCGACCCGATGACGGCCGACCCGCTTGAAATGGATCTCACCGTGGATGCGGGCATGCTGAAGGAACGCGATCTCTCGCGAAGCCTCGCGAATGCGCGGGCGCGAGAAGGCCAAAAGCCTGGCGAGACAGTGCGTTACAATCTTCCGATCCGCGAACGCATCGAGTTGCGTGAACATGGTGGCGATCCTGATGAGAACTTCGCCCTCGACTTTCCAATCCGCTTTGCACGCGATTTCGTGTCGAAGATCCAGCCGGGGAAACGAACCGAACAAGTAAGGTCGGCCAAGGGCTACATCACCGACACGCGCAAGATGGAGCTCGACAAGGTGGCTGATGAGCTGAAAGCGCTTGGGATCGACTGGTCTGACGCTCCGGTCGACATGCCCACGCAACCTGCTGATGTGGAAGTAGCTTTTGAAACGAACCGCCCGAACAATGAGGTCACCGCGGGCGAATCGATGAATCTCAAGCTCACGGTGAAAAATGTGAGCACCACGCCACTTTATCGTTTCTATGCCACAACCAAGAGCGACAACCCGCTCTTCGACAACAAGGAACTCGTCGTCGGAAAACTCGAACCGGGAAAGTCGAAGACGGTAGCCATTCCCGTTGGCTGGTGCGAAATCAAGGGACACAAGTTCGGCTCACTTTCCCCCTTGCCCAAAGATCTCGCACGAACCTGCGTAGTTCCGAAAGACACGTTGACACGCGCCGACGGAATCAAGCTGAAGTTCGACGAGGCAAAGAGTCGCGTATCGAAAGACGCCGATTTACGCGTCACGATTCGCGCCCTCGAACGGCCCACATTCGCCTATTCGTATCAAGTCGTCGACAACAACCCGAAGAAGGGCAATGGCGACGGGCGCGCGCAGGTCGGCGAATTTTTCACTTTATTCGTTACCGTAAAAAATACGGGTCGTGCACGATCGTTCGAAACGCAAGCCAACGTGCGCAACCTGTCGGGCGACGCGGTTCTCTTGCATGACGGGAGGCACGACCTATCAAACTTGCAACCAGGCGAAATCAAGAAAATCGCTTTCACATTTGAAGTGAACGGAGGCAAGCAAGCGCAAGCCGATGGCGCAGTGCGGCTCGAACTCTCGATTGCCGATCGCGACTTGCGCGAAGTGGCTACAGAGAAAATTCGAGTTCCATTGCTTTCACCAGCGACCTTCCGTGCAATGGGTGGGGCACGTCAAGCCAAGGCTACAGGCGCCGAGCTTCTTTCTGCACCCGATGCAGCAGCGCGTCCCTTCGGGCGGCTTTTGGCGGGCACCGCGGCCACTGCGCTCGCTGAGAGCAACGGATTTATTAAGCTTGCGCTCGGAAGTGGTCGCTTTGGCTTTGTTCGCGCGACCGAATTGGATGCAGGCGGCACGCCGGCCTCGGAAGTAGCGTTCGAGGACACGATGGCGCACGCCCCTCCAGCGCTCGAAGTGGCTCCACCAACACTTGCCACGCGCGATGGACAACTCACCATTTCCGGCACGGCGAGTGACGACGCAAAGCTCCTCGACCTGTTCGTATTCGTAGGTTCGAAGAAGGTGTTCTATAGGTCCAATCGCAACGGCTCGGATCCTCGCAAGCTTACCTTCAGTTCGTCCATTCCTCTCAGGGCTGGAACGAATGTCGTGACCGTGGTCGCACGCGAAAATCCAGACACGACGACGCGCCGCGCATTCATCATTCGACGCGATGGTCAGAACGGTGAGCTCCTGGCCACTCCAAAGACCGACGACGATTCGCTCGAGGCAACGTCGGGTGACGACGACTGATCATGCGACTTCACATCAACGTCGATCACGTAGCGACAGTTCGAAACGCTCGTGGCACAGCGTATCCGGATCCTATCGAGGCGGCGCGCGAGTGCCTCTTCGCCGGGGCCGATGGCATTACTGCCCACCTGCGCGAAGACCGCCGCCATATCCGGGATGCGGACGTGTACGCGTTGCGAAAAATCGTCTCATCGGTTTTCAACCTCGAGATGGCAGCGACAGACGAGATGGTGCGCATTGCGTGCGACGTGAGGCCCGATGTGGTCACGCTGGTGCCCGAGCGGAGACAGGAGCGAACCACTGAAGGCGGGCTTGATGTGATTGGGGGTGGCGACACACTTGCAAAGCACGTGTTTCTCCTGCGGCAAGCGAACATCAAGGTGAGCTTGTTTATCGCGCCGGACGCGCAGCAAGTTGAAAAAGCGAGCCAGCTTGGCGCGCATCAAATCGAGCTCCACACTGGCGAGTATGCACATGGCGCGCATGGTGCGGAAGCGGCCGAGCTTCATAAGCTCCGAAGCGCCGCCACGCATGGGCGCATGGTAGGTCTCGACATTGCCGCGGGTCATGGCCTTACACGACAAAATGTGGGCGAAATTGCACGAATTCCAGAAGTTGTCGAGGTGAACATTGGCCACGCCGTTATTGCGGATGCGCTCTTTCTTTCACTTCGGGGGGCCGTCGCGGCGATGCGCGAATCGATTGTGCGCGGTCGAGGAGCGCGCGCGTGAGAGCTGTCCTCTCGCGTGACGCTATTCGCGATTTCGATCGGTATTGGATTGATAAATGTAATATTGATGGTTTTATTTTGATGGAAAACGCCGGTCGCGGGGCTGCCGACGTGATCCAATCGCTCGTCGCACGGGAACCTAATCCCCGAGTGCTTGTCCTCTGTGGGCCTGGGAACAACGGGGGTGATGGGTTCGTCGTCGCCCGAAGGTTACGCATTGCAGGCATCCCGGAGCGCCTCCTTTTGACGGAACCAAGGGGTCGCGTTCGCGGGGATGCGCAGCGTGCCATGTCGGCCTATGAAGCTACGGGCGGTGTCGTTCAGATCTTGGGCGAGGACGTCAATTCTCTTCGCGACGCACTCATAGACGCGACGCACGCGGTAGATGCGGTGTTTGGTACCGGCCTCGATCGCGAGCTGTCGTCGAGATATGCGACCATCGTCGCGTGTCTCAACGACGCGGATGTCCATCGCGTGGCACTCGATTTGCCATCCGGCCTTTTTGCCAATGGCGTCTCTTCTGAGCATGTTGTAAATGCGCACGATACAGTTACGTTTTCGTTCCCCAAGCTCGGGTTGCGGACGCCTCAGGGATTTCGATGCGCAGGGCACTTGCATGTGGTGGACATTGGCGTTCCAAGCGAACCGATAGGAGACGTTTCCGTTTCCGCTTGGGAGATCTCTGAAGCGGATGTACGTCGATGGATCGAACCCCGCGCGGTGGACACCCATAAATATGCGGCCGGTCATGTGGGTGTGATTGGTGGCGCACCGGGAACTACCGGGGCTCCATTGCTTTCGGCGATCGGAAGTCTTCGAGCTGGCGCAGGTGTCGCAACGATTGCCGCTCGCTCCGACGCATATGCCACGCTAGCGGGGCGTGCGCTTGAAGTCATGGTTCGGACACTTCAAGCGGAGTCGATCGTGGACGACGTGATCGCGTTTCTCGCGGGCAAGCACGCGCTTGTGGTTGGACCTGGCCTTGGATGCGATTCGATCGCGGACCAGATCCTTGAGACAGTGGTGAGCCACGCAGCTGTGCCTCTCGTGCTCGACGCCGACGCACTAACGCTCGTGGCCAAAGGTGCGGCACGATTCTCGCTGCCCAGAGGAACTGTCTTAACGCCACATCCAGGCGAAGCTGCACGTCTGCTTGGGACGACGGCATCGGTCGTCGAGGCAGACCGCTACGGCGCGCTTGCGGCACTTGTTTCACGTACGAGAGCTATTGTGGTCCTGAAAGGAGCGTGCACGCTGATCGGTGCTCCCAGCGAAACTCCCGTCGTGGTGCCCCTTGCCGAGCCCGCGCTCGCGACCGCTGGGTCGGGTGACGTTCTGGCCGGGGCCATAGGTGCGCTTGCGGTACACTTAGCGCCCTTCCAAGCAGCGGCGGCCGGAGCGGTTGTTCACGCGATTGCCGGCACACATTGGAAAAGCGATCGAGGCATGCTCGCAAGTGACATCGCTAGTGAAATAGGCCAGTGGTTCGACGGACGCAGGGCAAGCGTCTGAGTGGACACACCCCGCCCGGGGGCATCGGTTCGTAGAGCAGAAAAGCCAATAAAATCGGGTTGCGGAACTGGGTGGGCGGTCGGCATCACACTTGCGGAAGCCTTCCACATGGCTCCTTCCAACCCATCGAATATGAATCTTGGACGTTGGCTCGTCGACTTGCGCCCCGAACTTCTTGGGCGTGCGTTGCGTCTCACCCGCAATCTCGGTGAGGCCGACGATTTGTTGCAGGACACATGTGAGCGTGCTCTTCGCTTTGGCCTGAATGAAGGCGGTTCGCACAACGTGCGTGCGTGGCTTTATCAGGTCATGTTCAGCATCTTTGTGTCGCGGTATCGGCGTTCACGACGCGAACGACGCGTGCTGGATCGCGCGATGGTTGATGAGAACCTGCTGCCTCACGGTCGCGTTACCGGCGAACCGGCAAAGGTACTTCCCCTGTTGCGTCCGCTTCGCGCGATAGTCGACTCGCTGCCCGAACAATTTCGCACAACGATCGATCTCGTCGACGTTCGCGACTTCACCTACCGCGAAGCGGCGGCCGCGTTGGGCGTGCCGATCGGTACGGTGATGAGTCGATTGCATCGCGCGCGCAAACTGCTCGCGACCCAGCTTGCTGATGCGGCGTAAGGACTAGCTGCGCGGCGCCCATGGCGTATCCGGCACGTTTGCTTCGGCGTTGCACTCGCGCGCGAGAACGAAAAGTAGATCGCTCAATCGATTGAGGTAACGAATCACCTCAGCACGTGGCGGAGGCTCAGCGATACCGAGAGCGGCCCGCTCGGCTCGTCGACACACCGTCCGCGCAAGGTGAAGTGCTGCGGACTCAGTACTTCCACCTGGAAGAATAAAATTCTTGAGCGGTGCAAGCGTCGTCTCGGCGACATCGATGATGCGTTCCAAACGCACCACATCGGTCTCCGAAATCAGCAGCATCGGCATGCTGCCCTCCTTTCCGGGAACACACGCAAGCTCTGCGCCGACGACGAAGAGATCCACTTGCACTTGGTGAAGCACCTCATCGACGGATGTCGGAAGACGGTTGGCACGGGCAAGGCCGATGCAGGCGTTCGTTTCATCCACGGTGCCATAGGCTTCGACTCGAGGATTTGCCTTGGATACGCGTGCGCCACCAAAAAGACCGGTTGTCCCGTCATCACCAGTCTTTGTGTAAATCTTCATTCCCGAACTTTTACCTGGTCTTTTCGAGCATGCGAAGAACGTATGTACCGATAGCTTCGTCCGGCTCAATTCCCCGCGCCGAGATCGCCGCCCGCTCGGCCGCATATCGGTTTCCAAGTGACAATTCAACTGCCGCAAGCCATGCCCATGCCGCGCTTTGGTAGGGGCGTTCAAGCGCTATAGTTAGCGTAAGAAGGAGGTTGCGCGCGGAAAGCGTTTCGCCGCGCGAAAACAGCAAGCGCGCTCGATAGAGTAGAAGTTCTGGGCGAGGTCCGGTTTGCCTCTCCGCAAGGTCGAGCCACCCAGTGACGTCATCGATGCGGTCGAGTTTGAACAGACACTCGAGGAGTCCAAGCCAACCCTCGAGGGTGTTTGGTGCAACTTCGACAAGCTTATGGAAGTGGAGCTTTGCGCCTTCATAGTGGCCAGCACGAAAATGCAAACGCCCTGCGTTGATTCGTGCCGGTGCAAACCCAGGGTCGACCTTAAGCGCGTCTTCGTAATGCGACAACGCGTCTTTGAAATCGTGTTCGCGTTCCGAAACAAGCCCGAGCCCGTGATGTGGGGCGGGGAGGTCTTCGTTGAGGGCCTGCGCGTGTTCGAGATGTCGCCTCGCCCGCCGAAAATTCCCCCGTTCAAGTTCTACGAGACCCAGGTTGACCCACGCTTCTGTGAAGCGCGGGCTGTACTCGATGGCGAGTTCAGCCTGGGCTTGGGCGCGAACAAGATCTCCCGAGGCAAGTGACCGCGTGCTCAGCGTGTTCATCTCGATGGCCTTGGGCGGAACGGGAGGACGACTGGCACATCCTTGCAGAATGCATGTTAATGAAAGGACGACCCAATAGGAACGGAGCATGGCGCTTCATCGGATCGATCCGCGCACATGTTGCGTTACGATGCCACGCCATGCGTACAGGCCTCCTAAGTGGACCCGTTGTGCCGCGTATGTCGTTCCGCGGGGCCGAGCCCGCACTCGCTGCACTCGTGATTCTGGTCCTCGGTCTTATGATCGTACCGGTTCCGACGTGGATGCTCGACATCTTGATCGGCGCCAACCTTTCGCTCGCCGTGGTCGTCCTACTTGTTGCTGTCTTTGTTCGAGAGCCGCTTGCCGTGGCCACGTTTCCGACGGTGCTCTTGCTCACGACGCTTTTTCGACTCGGGCTCAACATCGCGTCTACTCGCCTCATTCTCCTGCAAGCCAATGCGGGTGAAGTGATTCGTTCGTTTGGCGAGTTTGTTGTGCGCGGCAATTTTGTGGTGGGCGCGGTTGTTTTTTTGATTTTGACGATCATTCAATTCGTCGTTGTGGTTAAAGGCGCCGAGCGGGTGGCCGAGGTGGGCGCGCGGTTTGCGCTCGACGCCATGCCTGGCAAGCAAATGGCGATCGATGCCGAACTTCGCGCTGGCGCCATCGATTCAAACGAGGCGCGGAGGCGTCGCCGCACCCTTGCGCGCGAAAGCCAATTTTACGGCGCGATGGATGGCGCCATGAAGTTCGTAAAGGGCGACGTCATTGCGTCGCTCATCATCGTACTCATTAATCTTATTGGCGGCCTTCTCATCGGCATCCTTCAGCGACACATGGACGCGTCGTCCGCGCTTCGGCGATACGGCATCCTTAGCATCGGCGATGGACTCGTTTCCCAAATTCCTTCGATGGTCATCGCTCTTGCAGCCGGCGTCCTCGTTACGCGAGTGGCAAGCGAAGATGAGAATCGTTCCCTTGGCGACGAGTTGCTTAGGCAGTTCTTCGGTATTCCACGGGCCCTTTTTTTCGCCGCAGGGTTTGTCCTGCTTCTTGG
>JAHFDX010000096.1 GCA_023248785.1 Myxococcales bacterium | reverse complement strand
ACTGCCCTTCCCGTCTTGAGCGCCGTTACCAAGCGATCTTCGGTGAGTTTTTGCGGGTCGTCTTCACCCGTATAAATCATCGTTCGAAATTGGCCTGGCTCGTCTGCCGGACTGTGGGAGTCACCCGTTCCTACTGCAACGTATTTGTAACCAAGATTGAGCAAATTGAACCAGTCGTCGACGGCACCGGGAAACATGACGTCACCGTCTACGTCCCGAAGAATGGATCCAACGGGCGGAATCGTGTCGGGCATTTGACCGGGGGGAAGCTCTTCGGGAACACGGTAATGATGGAGTTCCCAAAACAGCTTTCCGTTCGCAACTTCGAGGAGATCGAAGTTAAACGAAAACGTGGTCTCCCCGCCTTCTGAACGAAACGCCGGGCCCGTGGGCGTTGCGATCGTGCTGAGGCCCGTCTTTGGCTGCTCAGCAAAGGTGAGCGGATCGCGCGCATATTCCGAGAAATACCCGAGAACGCTGTCGCGCGGATGGTTGACCTGAATCAGTGTGCGTTCGGATCCCAAACTACCGAGCCTTCGCAGGTCAGAAAAAATCTGGTCGGGTGTTCGGCGCGCCCACTCGAACGATCCGTGCGTGAGGGGCCCGGTTTCATACCTCAGTGGGAATCCATTGAAGTGACCCGACTCGAGGGTCGACATTTCAACGCCCGTTGACGGGATGACCCATCGTTCGATCTCGGTGCGCGCAATATACGGCGCGTAGTCCGTCACATAGTTGTGATCGGTGGAAACGATCCACTCCAGTCCCTCGGCGGCAAGGGACGTGACGCGCTCGTCGAGTGAGTAGGGCGAGTCGATGCTATTGCGCGAGTGGATGTGCGTATCGGCCGCGATCCATCCGCGGGTATCCACCACGCGATCGAGGACCGCTCCAACACTTACCGTCGCACCTGATGCAAGGGTCACACGTTGTGTTTGAGTGTTGTATTCGGGTCCCCGACTGAACACGACGTCATATGTGCCAGAACGCAAAAGGAGTTCTGCGTTCCCTCGGTTTGTGAAACCCACGCCTTCGATGTAGCGGCGCGTATTCGGATCGTTCGGATCGTCGCTCACAAGATCGCTTCCGCGAAACGGCTCGCCTGCGGGCAGGTCGTAAAGAAAGTCTCGCAGGGGTTTGCCTGCGGCGCTCGCGTCGGACGTTCCAACGACCGTGATTTTCGCGGGGAGGGATTCGCCCGCTGAAGTGACCACGCGCGCGACAAGGCGAGCGGGCGCCTCAGATTGTGTACTAACCGTTGTGGTCTGCGAAGCGCGAACCACAAAGTCCGTCCAATCATTCAACCGGCGGCCCTTACCCTGAACGCGTAACTGTACTCACCTGGTTCCAAATTGCCCGCGAAATATCCGCCATTGCGCACGTCGTACTGACTGAAGATGCGCCGAAGGCCCGACGCAAGGTTGTGTTGGTACACAAGAACGCTCGTTCCATCGCTTGGTTCAAGGGTCCCGCGATCGAGAATTTGCCCCGAAATGCGGCCTGTTGGGACACCACGCAACGCTTGCATCTGATCAACAAGCGAACCAACGTCACCACTTCCGATGAAGAAATACCGAACGACCTCGAAGCTCTCGCCCGGCGCCAAAGAAGGCGGCGCGTCTTCATAGAAGAAGCCCACGAACGATGCCGCGGAGAAGACGGCCATCATTGAGTGTTGCGTGACAGGCGTTCGGCCGCCATCGTCATAAACGGATTTCTTGTTGTACGTGTAATTGCGCGGACTGTCGGGAAGCGCGATTCCGTAGCTCGTCTGATTGCAACGCGATGCTACAAACTCAGTCGCAAAACCTGGAAACGCGGGCCAATCGATGCCCTTGTTGTACGCCTCTTCGAGACCTGCTCGAAGGTCGTACCCAATGCCGGGCATAAACACGTCGCACGTCGCGCCGTAAAGCGCGATCTCACCTATGGGCACGGTGAGGCCCTCCTTTTTCAGCCCCACAACCGAGAGGAGTTGCTGCGCGTCCTTCCCCGGAAATTCAAGCGTGTCTGTGCTGATGTTCTGCGCCCGAAAACGTAACGTGACGTGCGAATCCCCGGGCCGCAGTTCATACGTATTTGTGTACTTGAGTTTGGGTGCACTCTTCGGATTCTGAAAATCGATATTTGAACCAGTGATTGCGCGATTGAGAACGGCAACGAGCTCAAGAAAGTCTCCAGCCTGACCCGACGCTTCAACACGCGCTACACCATCGGTGGATCCATCCGAAATAATTCGGACCTGGTTTATTTGGGCTGCTTGCAAGAAAAACGACGGGAAGAGTTCGCCGAAGTTGTCATTTCCGATGGGCGCGCCGCTCGATCCCACTTCGGTTGGGCGCCTCAAATCGGCATCGATGAGGCTTCCGCCATACACTCCGAATCCCCGAGAAAAACCGGGCTGCTGAATGACAACGCGAACCTTGTCGTTTTCGATGAGGTAGTCGCCGAGGTCACCAAGGGCACGCTCGCCGCCGACAAGATCGCTCCGCGACGCGATCACCCGCGCAGCAGCCCGCGGCGAGTCGCTTCCGCACGATGCGAAAAGAGGTGTCGTCAAGGCGAGTGCTGAAGCGAAAGCCAGACCATAGCGGAGTCGCATGCGAACCTCGGGTGGACTAAATGTACCTTTGCTTGTCTTATTTCAAAAGACAACCTGTGCAAGTATTTCCAAGCGATTGTTCGCGAGTTTGCGAGCGTCAGGTTCAACGGTAAACGTGTAGTTCGCCCAAAGCGAAAGAGGAAGCTTTTCGCCTCGCAATCGCAGACCTACGGTGTGGTAGTCGAGTCGAAACGCCGTGTAATCCTGGCCATTCACGTTACCCGTTCCGGACCAAGGGTGGTAGTGCGCGTACCTGTATGCGGGCGTTATGCCGATGTGCGGAAGCGCAATCTCGTAACCAGCCTGCAGATGGAACGCGAGCTTGGTCTGCGCTTGACTGTTCACCGTCGGGAACGTTGTACGCACTTGCGCGAACTGTCCAAGTGCCTCGAAGCCGCGAAACTTGAGCGCGACGTCGGCAGCAAGCCCAACATCGTTTTCCTCGTAGTAGTTCGGTGGCGTGCCCACTGTGCGCGGGTTGTAGTAAGCCCCTGCCCCGATGCGAACGTACTCCCCGTAGCCAAGCTCGGCGCGCCCGACGACTCCAAGCTTGGCGTTGTCATCCAGCATTTGATTCACGCCGTTCCCGTTCATGACCATCGCGTAGTACGCCGCGTGCACGTCGCCAGCGATTTTGATGGCCTTTTGCGGCGAAATCATGAGACCGAGTTGACGATCGAGCGCAATGCCTGGTTGTTGGAATCCGCGCCCTACGAGTACGCCTTCTTGACCGACGGCGCGCGACGCGAAGAGCAAGTCTTGCGTGCCTCGCAGCTCTTCCTCTGCAAAGGGAGCCTTGAGTTGCCCGAGTGCAATTCCAATGAACGACCAGGGATCGTAGCGAACAAACGCATCGCGAAGCCGGAAGTCGAGAAGTCCCAGCGGCGTGTTGAGCCCTGTTTGAACGTCTGACGCACCTTCAGCAGAAATGCGAAACGTCAGATTGTACGGGCGATGGATCGCTTCGAAGCCAACGCGCGCGCTCTCGAGGATAAAACCGTTGTTCGCACCCACGAAGGTGTACCTGTCGTCACGCTGCACATTTTCGTATCCGACGCGCAAATATCCGAACACACCAAGATCCCACACAGGTGTTTCTTTTGGACCTTCCCCGGTCTTGGCAGCCTCAGGCGTACTTGGCTCTTCGGACGATGCTTTTCGCGCACGAGCTCGACGCATGTCGCTAAGACCTTCGCCGTCACGTGCCATTGCGCCCGGAGCAATGAATGTCAAGAACGCAAAGAGTCCACACGCTCCATATGTGTTCACTTGCCTAGGATCGCAAAAAGACGTTGCAGCGTGAAGTAAGCGCCCGTGGACCCAACTGAATAGCCGACGACACGTTTCACCTGGGTGCGCATGGAGCCATCGCCGCCCCACACGCGGGTACGTAACCAGTTAAGGAACCGCCACCCCACGGCGAGAGCAAGAACAAGCAACAACTGCCCGAGCTCCACGCCGATGTTGAAGCCAAAAAGGCAGAGAGCAAGGCGACTTTCGTCGAAGCCAATCTCGCGCAGCGCTCCGGCAAACCCAAGACCATGAACGAGACCAAAAACGCCCGCGTACCAAGGCGACCCCTTTGGCCGATCGGAAACGACGGTTGCTCCCACAAGCACGAGGCTCACCGCAATCCACGCTTCTGCAACAAGCGAGGGCACCGCGAGGACGCCCAGCACGGTGCAAGCAAGCGTAACCGAGTGCGCCACGGTAAAGAGCGTCAGCGAAAGAAGGACACGACGCGGCTTACGCCCTAAGGCCACAATGGCGACGACGAACAGGACGTGATCGATACCCGACAGGATGTGTTGCACACCAATGCGCACATAGCGAGGAAATGTGCCTTCACGGGAGAACCGCGGAGCGAACGGAACACGGGGCCGATCGAGGGACGCAACCGCTCCCGTACGCAAGCCATTGGATAATATCACATCTACAGTTACATAATCGAACTCATTTCCGAATCCGCGCAACCTAAGTGAGGCGTCTTCCGTCAACTTTGGACAGCGAATCTCTTCTGCGCCGACGCACCCCGACGGCCATTGAATGCGTATCGCACGCGCAGCCTCGTCAGGGGCCCAACGCACGTCGAACGTTCCCTGCGTCTTCTCAACGATCGAGACCGTTGCCATGCGCGTGCCGTGGGCAAACGCGGGGCAGGCGAAAAGAGACGCGAGCACGAACCAAAACACGGGAAAGATGCGGATTCTCACGGCTCAAATCCGTATCGAACGCCGTGCGGAAGCTCGATGGTGTACCGCTTGGCGGCGCTCTTCACCCACGAGCGTTCTCGCGCGCGCCCACGCTCGCGCACAACGTCGGCCATGACTTGATCGCGAACCGTCTCGAATGACGGCGCCACAAGCACGTCTACTTCGCGCGCACGCAAGAGAAAATAGCCATGCGCTCCGGCCACGGGCTCGCTCCACGAAGCTACGGCCACCCGAAACGCGGCGTCGGCCACCTCTTTTCCGAGAATGCGCGTGAGCTCCGCGTGGGTAACCCACGGAGCGTCGCGCGCGAGAGGCGCTTGCTCGCCCAATGCCGCGATCGGTTTCTTTGGATCGCGAAGCAAGTCTTCACGCAACGCCTTCAATTCAGTTTCGGGATGCTCATGCTGGTTGCTCGAAAAAAATATGTAGTCGAGCCGCACCTTTGGGGGCGCCGAGTACCTATCCCAGTGAGCATCGAACTGTCGCTTGAGCTCCTCCTCGCTGGGAACCTCCACGGAGGTGGCACCCCGAGCGACGGCGCGCGCAAGGTCAGCAAGGCGCTTTTTTACTTGTGGGTCGTCGCCCGCCATCCCAAGGCGAATGGATTCACGAAAGAACAGCTCCGATTCGAGATAGCGAGTCACAATTTCTCGCCGCTCTTCCTCGTTTGGAGCCGTGCGCCCACTCCTTAACTCTGCTGCGATGAGCTCGTTGTAACGTTCGTCGGTAAGAACGATGCGGGCTTCGTCGGATTTTGGGCGATAGACTAGAAAGAGGATCCCGCCGGCCGCAAAGAATTGAACAATCGGCGTTCGTGCGACACGAATGAGCAGAGGGAGCAGGCGCACAAAAGGAACGATAACCGAACGCCACTGAAGTACACTCCTCGACGTCGGACTTGCCGGATTGCTGATGGAACGATTTCTTTGGATCTGCCTCGCTGGCGCGCTGGGAACCGGAGCGCGCTACGCGGTTGGACTATGGGCGACCGCACGGTTCGGGACGACCTTTCCAGCGGGGACGCTCATCGTTAACGTCCTCGGTTGCTTCTTGATGGGGGTTGTCGTTCAGGCATCGGTTGTCTCAGCATCGTTGTCACCGACGCTGAGGCTCGCGCTGACGACCGGTTTCTTGGGTGGCCTTACCACCTACTCCGCATTCAATTACGAGACGTTTAGGCTGATGCAGGAAGGCACACGCCTCTTTGCCGTTGCGAATGCTCTGATCACGCTGCTTGGCTGTTTTTTGGCCGGCGTTCTGGGTGTTTGGCTCGTGCGACGATTTACTTCGATGTAACCGCGCCCGAGGTAAACAGCGCAACGAGTTCGCTCGCGGCATCGTAGGGATCGATTTCCGCTTCTTGAAGTTGCGCCTCAAGCTGCTTGGCGCGAGCGGCAACGCGAACATCGGCGCGAAAACGATCGGAAAGCGACTGCGCCGCCCAACGCCACATGGCGGCGACTTGTTGTTCTTTTCGTCGGGTTTCGATAGCGAGCGCTTCCTGCTCCCAAAAACGATCAATGACAGATACAATATCGCCTAGGCCTTCCCCGGTGATGGAACTTGCCGGGAGAACCTCGGCCATCCAGTGCTGGCGGTGTGCAGGTATGTACTTGAGTGCGGACGCAAGCTCCGAGGCGGCAACCATCGCGCGCTGACGATGCTCGCCATCGGCCTTGTGCACCACGACGAGATCCGCAAGCTCGAAAATGCCTCGCTTAATGCCCTGAAGTTCGTCTCCCGCCCCCGCCAAGACAAGCACCATGAAGAAATCGACAAGGTCTGCCACCGCGACTTCCGACTGCCCCACGCCCACGGTTTCGACAAGAATGATGCTGAAGCCCGCGGCTTCGCAAAGCAACATCGCTTCTCGAGTCGCACGCGCAACACCGCCCAGGTTTGTTCCACTCGGCGATGGGCGAATAAACACGTTTGGATCGTTGACGAGGTGGACCATGCGCGTCTTATCACCAAGAATGCTGCCGCCCGAGACGGTGCTCGACGGGTCGACCGCCAACACGGCGATGCTCTCGCCGCGGCCGAGCCAGCGTGAAGTCCACAGGTCAATGAATGTGCTCTTGCCGGCGCCGGGTACACCTGAAATCCCAATGCGCTTCGCTCCACCCGTCGCTGGCCCCAACGCGCGAATGATCGAGCTTGCGATGGATCGATCCTCTTGCCGTTGGCTCTCAGCGACGGTGATCGCGCGCGACAAAATCGCTCGATCGCCACTCCTGATTCCGTTGACGTAGCGGTCTACGTCGAGACGCGTCATGAGCGGTTCTCAATTTGGTCAAGCAGCATGATCGCCGCTTCCGCGATGTTTGTCCCTGGACCGAAGATGAGCGACGCGCCGACGCGGTGCAGCTCTTCATGATCGTCAGGAGGAACAACACCACCCACTACGATCAAGATGTCCGAGCGCCCAAGGAGATCAAGAGCAAGGCGCAGCTGCGGAACAAGGGTTAGGTGTCCCGCCGCAAGTGAGCTCACACCAACTACATGCACATCATTGTCGATGGCTTGACGAGCGGTCTCCTCGGGTGTCTGAAAAAGTGGACCCACATCGACGTCAAATCCAAGGTCGCTAAACGCTGTGGCAACCACCTTCTGCCCACGATCGTGGCCATCTTGGCCGATCTTGGCGACAAGCAGACGCGGCCTTCGCCCCTCCGCTTTTACGAACCCATCCACCCGGGCGCGAACTTTCGCGATGGCTTCGGAATCCTCACCCATAACATTTGTGTATACCCCACGGATCGTTTGAACGCGCGCTTCGTGCCGACCAAACACCTTTTCGAGCGCAAAAGACATTTCGCCGACGGTCGCCTTGGCGCGAGCGGATGCGATGGCACACTCAAGGAGATTTCCCTGCGAAAACCTCGCGCATGCGGTCAGCGCGTCGAGCGATGCTTGAACTTCGCCCTCGTTGCGCTCGCGCCGAAGGTCGAGAAGGCGTGCGAGCTGGGCTTCTCGCACCCGGGCATTGTCGACCTTCAGCACTGCAACACGCTCGGGCTTCGGCAACATGTAACGATTCACTCCGACAATCGCCTGATCGCCGCGATCGATCCTCGCTTGTGTTCGCGCGGCCGCCTCCTCGATGCGCATCTTTGGAATGCCAGCCTCAATGGCTTTCACCATGCCGCCTAACGTGTCGACCTCACGTAAATGCACGCGAGCCCGTAGGGCGAGATCCTGCGTGAGTCGCTCGATGTAATAGCTGCCACCCCAGGGATCGATGGTGCGGCAGATGCCGGACTCGAGTTGAAGCTGCAGCTGCGTATTTCGGGCGATGCGCGCTGAAAAATCAGTGGGTAACGCGAGCGCCTCGTCGAACGCATTCGTATGCAGCGACTGCGTCCCGCCGGTCACCGCGGCCAGCGCCTCAATGGCAGTGCGCGTGACATTGTTAAATACATCCTGGGCCGTGAGCGACCATCCAGACGTTTGACAATGTGTGCGCAGCATCCGCGACTTTGCGCTTTTCGGCGAGAACTGCTGCATAAGATCCGCCCACAAAAATCGGGCAGCACGAAGCTTCGCCACTTCCATGAAGAAATTCATTCCGATCGCGAAGAAGAACGAAAGGCGTGGTGCAAACGCATCGACGTCAAGTCCGGCAGCAAGGCCCGTTCGCACATACTCGACGCCATCGCCGAGGGTGTACGCGAGCTCCAGATCCGCCGTCGCTCCGGCTTCCTGCATGTGGTAGCCGGAAATCGAGATGCCGTTAAACCTCGGCATCGCCTTCGACGTGTACGCGAGGATGTCCGAAACGATGCGCATCGACGGTGCCGGCGGGTAGATGTACGTGTTGCGCACCATGAACTCTTTCAGAATGTCGTTCTGAATAGTCCCTTGGAGTTTGTGGCTCGCTACTCCCTGCTCTTCTGCAGCCACAATGTAGAGCGCCATGATGGGCAGCACGGCGCCATTCATGGTCATCGACACGCTCATCTGATCGAGCGGGATGCCTTCGAACAAGACACGCATGTCCAAGAGCGAGTCGATGGCTACCCCCGCCATTCCGACATCTCCAATCACGCGTGGATGATCCGAGTCGTAGCCTCGGTGCGTCGCAAGATCGAACGCGATAGACAGTCCTTTCTGTCCGGCCAAAAGATTTCGGCGATAAAACGCGTTTGACTCCTCGGCCGTCGAAAATCCTGCGTATTGCCGAATGGTCCACGGCTGCTCTACGTACATGGTGGGGTACGGGCCGCGAACAAAGGGGGCAAACCCGGGAAATGTATCTTTTGATGATACATTTAAGCCATCCGCCGAACCATAAACAGAGGCGACATCGATGCCCTCCGGCGTCGCGCGTGGCGCGCGGCTTGGCACAAGGGACACCGCGCACGCAGCGTCGTCAAACGGAGGAAGCGCGCTCACGACGTGCCTTCCAAAAATGCGTCTTCCGCGAAGAGCACCGCAAAACCATCCGAGCTTGGCGAGCGTGTCACACCGAGAACGTCCTCGGGTGTCCCCGAGAGCTGTGCCTCCGACGTCAGTGGAAACACACTGACGCCAACGATCGGAGTCTGCTTGCTCTTGATGCGCGACACAAGTTCGCTCCTCGCGCGTTCGAGCTTTGCGTTGAAGCTTCCTGTGTTCATCGCCTGCATGAGGCCGCCCTCCGCTTCGATCGCCCGCACTTCATCCCATGCCGCACGTGCAAGCGAGTCGGTCACATGCTCGACGGCAAACGATCCTCCGAGTGGGTCGAACACGTCGGTCACGTGGGCCTCCTCCGAAAGCACACGCGGCGTGTTCGTGGCAATCCGTCTTCCTAACGTTGACTCGGGCAAAAATCGTTCATCGAACGGACGCGCACGAACTTCATCGGCACCACCTACCAGTCCAGCGAAGCCTGAGTATGTTGCACGGATCATGTTGACCCACGGATCCGTTTGCACAAGCACGCGCTGCGCCATTTCACTGACCACGTACGGTGGGATCAGTGA
>JAHFDX010000095.1 GCA_023248785.1 Myxococcales bacterium | reverse complement strand
TTTTTTGGGGTCCGTACCAAACGTTGGCCGACGAGACAGAGAGAGCCGTTACGACCTTCCGCATGTTTCGCGGCGACGGCTCCCTCAACGTTGAAGCGTACGACCATTCACTAGAGGGGCTCGTTCGCACCCAGGGCAGGGCGCTGGTGTTTCTCAATGATCCTTCCCACAATCCAACCGGCTACTCGATGGATGACCGCGAGTGGACCGAGCTCGTGTCCGTCCTTCTCAACCGGGCCAAGCATGCACCCGTGACACTGCTCGTCGACATTGCATACGCAGCATACGGTTCCCCGAAGCACCGCGACTTCGCACGCCACCTTCTGCCACTCTTTGGCCATGTGCAGGTGCTCATTGCATGGAGCGCGTCGAAGGCCTTCACGCACTACGGGCTTCGAGTAGGCGCGCTCCTTGCGTGTGTGGCTGATTCGACCGACCGCGCGGATGTTCAAGCCGGCCTCACGTACTCATGCCGCGGCACGTGGTCGAACTGCAACCGCGGAGGCCTCTATGCTGTGACGCGAATGCTGACCGACGAGGCGCTTGCAAAAAGTGTGATCGCCGAACGAAACTCCATTGGAGCCATGCTCACAAAGCGCGTCGACCGATTCAACGCATGTGCACGAGGAAAATTAGACTACCCGCGTTACGATGGCGGTTTTTTTGTGACGGTTTTTGCGAAAGATGCAACGCAATCGGCGGCTCAACTTCGTGAACGTGGCGTGTACGTGGTGCCACAAGAAGGTGCGCTTCGTGTGGCGCTCTGTTCGGTGCCCGAGCGCGAGATTGACACGATGGTGAGCGCGATTGAGGACGTCGTCACGTAGCCCCCTCCACCATCGCAACGAGCAAGCCCTGCGCATCAAGCGCACGGAGCTCCTGTGACCCGCCAATCGATTGATCGCCAATAAAGATCTGCGGCACCGTTCGTTGTCCCGTCGTCTGCACGAGCCAGGTGCGCTTGCCTGCGTCATTCGTTACGTCGATCTCTTCGAATGCAATGTTGCGCCTTTTCAAGAGCGTTTTTGCGACAAGGCAGTAGGCGCAAGTCCTTGTCGTATAGACGCGTACCGGCAGCGGCATGGTCCTTCTAGGATACCGAAACCAGCGTGATACGCTCGCGTTCGATGTCAGAGGAGCAAACGATTCACCTCGAACGCTATGCACCTGACGCGAAGGCGCTCGTGGCGGGTGCCCAAACGTTGGCAGACGAACGCAAACACACGCAAGTGGAACCCATCCACCTGCTTTTTCGAGCGCTCGACCGCGACCCAGGCGTTGCCGAAGTTTTTAGGCGCGCGGGCGTGGTTCCGTCGGATGTGCAAACCGAGGCGGAATCGCAACTATCGAAGTTACCAAAAGCGAACGAAGGACTTTCGTATCTATCGCACGCCATGCTGACGCTGTTGGCGCGCGCCGAGAAAGAAGCGGGAACGGGTTCCGTCGGGGTTGAACATCTGCTCAATGCCCTATCGCAAGAGATTCGAGGCAGCGCCGCGGTCGTACTTCAGGCATCGAACCTTGGGCCGGGATCGCTGCGCCCTCATCTTGCCGCTTTGAAGACGGTGTCACGCGATCAGGTGGCGCTACTTGCGAACACCGATACGTCGCAATTCTTGGTCGATTGGGTCGATCGCGCGAAACGCAGTGAGATCGATCCGGTCATCGGCCGCGATGGTGAATTGCGACGGCTTCTACAGATTCTTGAACGCCGGGGGAAGAATCACCCACTGCTGGTCGGAGAGCCCGGAGTAGGAAAATCCGCGATTGTGGGCGCACTCGCAACCCGCATGGCGGCCGGAGACGTTCCGCGGAACCTCGCGAAAATGACACTGGTTGAGTTGCAAATTGGCCCCCTCGTGGCAGGGGCCAAGCTTCGTGGAGAAATCGAGGAGCGCCTAAAGCAGGTAATCTTCACATTGAAGAAACGTGACAGCCTTCTGTACATCGCAAACCTTGACGCACTCTTTGGTCCGGGCGCAACGGGTGGAAGCGTCGGCGAGCTTTTGAAACCCGCACTCGCGCGAGGAGAGCTGCGTATCCTGGCCTCGACGACTCCCGAAGGCCTCCGCAAGGTTGGCGACAAGGACGGTGCGCTCGTGCGCATGTTTTCGACCCTTCCGATCGAGGCGGCAACGGTTGAGCAGGCGACTGAGATCTTGCGCGGGGTCGCTTCGCGTTACGAGAGTCACCACGGCGTTCGTATTGGTGATCCCGCCATCGTGGCATCCGTCACCATGGCGAAACGGTACGTCCAAGAACGAGCCCTTCCCGATTCGGCTATTGATCTTCTCGATGAAGCATCGGCGCGAAAGCGCGTCCAGCTCGACGGGGTGCCGGTGGAAGTGGACACCAAGATTCGACGCCTCTTCTCCGTTCGCGCTCAGCTGGCGACGTTGAGCGACGACACTGACACGATGAGTACAAAGACCCGCGAGCGTCTCCAGCGTGAACTCACCGAACTTGAACCTGTCGTAACGGAAATGCGGGCCAAACTCGACTCGTACCGAGGCGCGATGGCCGCACGCGACAATTTGCATGCGGAGCAAACGCGTCTTCAAGAGCAACTCGAAGAAGCCCGAAAAAAACAAGACTTTGCGAAGCTCGGCGAAATTGAGCACGTGCAGTTACCTGATGTGAAGCTTCGCCTCGAAGCAGCCCAGGGCGCGGTGAAGCGAGACCAAGTAGGCGCATCGTCAAATCTCGTGTCCGAGGAAGATGTCGCGTTCGTTCTCGGTGATTGGACGGGGATCCCGGTCGCTCGCATGCTTGAATCTGAAGCCGACAAGCTGCTGCGAATGGAAGAGCGGTTGGGCCAGCGCGTCGTCGGTCAGAATGAAGCCGTGTCTGCGCTTTCGAAGGCCGTCCGGCGTGGGCGCGTGGGGTTGCGCGACGCCGGCAAGCCCATCGGGTCGTTCTTGTTCCTTGGTCCGAGCGGCGTTGGGAAGACCGAGCTCGCAAAGGCGCTCGCAGAGTTTCTCTTTGACGACGAACAATCGATGACTCGCCTCGACATGAGTGAGTTCATGGAGAAGCACATGGCGCAGCGCCTCGTTGGCGCACCGCCGGGATACGTAGACAGCGAGGAGGGCGGCTTTCTCACCGAAGCGGTACGCAAGCGTCCGTACAGCGTGCTGCTTTTTGATGAAGTCGAAAAGGCTCACGGCGACGTGTTCAACCTCCTGCTTCAAGTACTCGACGACGGCCGCCTCACGGACGGTCGAGGTCGCACGGCCGATTTTTCAAACACCGTCGTCATCATGACAAGCAACATCGGAAGCAAGCGCATCCTCGAGAGCGATCCCAAACTGTTCGAAACCGAAGACGGTCGCGAAGCGCTTCGCGACGTGCTCATGGAGGAACTTCGTAACTTTATGCGTCCTGAATTTCTCAATCGGGTCGACGATATCTTGCTCTTCCGCCCGCTCAGCAAGGCGGATCTGCTCGGCATTGCAAACATCCAGCTGAAGAAACTTGAACGGCTTGTCTCCGATCGCGATCTCAAACTTGATGTGACAGACCGGGCAAAGGCGCGTTTGGTCGAACTTGGCTACGATCCGGCGTTTGGTGCGCGTCCGCTCAAACGTGTGATCCTAAAGAACCTTCAAGACCCCCTTGCCGAGCAAATTCTTCGCGGCGGGTACAGCGCGGGGACCACTGTGAAGGTGGACTCTTCGGGCGAATCCTTCTCGTTCGAACCATGAACGCGATCGCAGCCTTTGTCGCCCCCCATCATCGCCACTCGTGGGAAGCCCGATGCACGTGCACTTGATTGGCGTTTGCGGCAGCGGCATGGGCGCGCTCGCGACGCTGCTCGTGCAAGCAGGACATCGAGTGACGGGGTCCGATGCAAACCTTGACCCGCCCGTGGGCCCTTCACTCCTTCAAGCCGGAATCCACTGCACCCTGGGATACGATCCGAAGAACCTTTCGCCCGCGCCCGATCTTGTCATCGTCGGGAACGTGGTTCGACGCGACAACGTCGAAGCAAGCGCGGCCGCCGCCATGGGGCTCTCATGCACGTCGATGTCGCGGGCACTCACCGACATGTTCCTGAGTGATCGAAAAACGCTCGTGGTCGCAGGCACGCACGGCAAGACCACAACGAGCGCCATGTGTGCTTGGCTACTCACCGCGTTAGGTCACGAACCTGGATGGTTCATCGGTGGACTTCCAAAGGATCTGCCGACAAGCGCCGCCATTGGCTCAAAACGTCGCAAGATTGTCGGCAACGTAGCAATGCCTTCTCCCTTCGTCGTCGAAGGCGATGAGTACGACGCCGTGTATTGGCACAAGCAGCCCAAATTCTTGGACTACGTCGACAAGCAGCGTGGGCACGACAACGACGACGTCGTAATCGTTACGAGCATTGAATACGATCACGCGGACATCTACCCCGATTCGCAGGCCTATGGGGCCGCATTCATACGACTCTTCGAGCAGATGCCGAAGCATGGGCTTGTGGTGTGCGACGCTTCCGACGCGCAGGTGGTCTCACTCACCAAACAATATGCAACATGTAATGTTACCTATTATGCACTTGAAGGCGACGATACGCATAACGCTGTGCCTACATGGCTTGCCGCGTGCGCGGAGGTCACAGATAGCGAGCAACACTTTGATGTCTATGCGGGAGGCATGCTCATCGGCCGTCACGCGCTCCGTGTTCCGGGTAAACACAATGTGCGCAACGCTCTTGCGTCGATGGCCGCATGCGCGGAAGGATTCGGTGCCAAAGTTCGCGATCTACGACCCGCGCTCGCCCGCTTCTCGGGCG
Source organism: Myxococcales bacterium (assembly GCA_023248785.1). GTDB lineage: Bacteria > Myxococcota_A > Polyangia > Polyangiales > Polyangiaceae > JAHFDX01. The sequence continues at coordinate 5,019 of JAHFDX010000095.1, read as the reverse complement.
TGAAGCGCCGTCAAGACCTGCTAGGTATACCGTGCGGCATTTCTATTTACGACGATTTTGCGCACCATCCAACCGCAGTTCGCGAAACAATTATGGCGCTTCGTGGGCGCCATCCGTCTGGAACATTGTTTGTGGTGTTCGAACCACGAAGTGCGACCGCGTCACGCAACATCCATCAACGCGAATACGCAGCTGCATTTAACGCCGATTCGAAAACCGGTACGCGAGTGCTCTTGGCGCCCGTTGGACGTGCAAATATTCTTACGACTGAACGGCTCGACATCGAAAGGCTCGCCCATGACATCGGCACGTTCGCAAGCGCGCATCCCGACGTTGGCCACATCATTGATACGTTGGTGAACGAAGCTGCTCGTGGTGACACGATCGCATTGCTTTCGAACGGCACGTTCGGCGGCATCCACGCGAAGTTAATCGACGCACTGCAAGCAAGGGCACTCCACCCTGCGTAGCCCAACTCTGCGTATGCTCAACTCTGCGTATGTATGAAAGAGAAACCCCTATGCAACACTGCGTTCGGGAAGGCGCGTATCTTCGAGTTTGCCGCCGGTGAGGATAAGATCTCCGAACATCAGCGCGACTGCACGCGGAAGCACGTCCACGCGCGCAAAAGAATCACGAAGGTTGCGATACGTCGTCTCGACAGACAGGCGGACGAGGAGCTGACCCGGCTCGTTCAGTACCGCCATGGGTACACGGATGCGAAAGGTGATTCCATTCGGCATCGACTTTGAGTCGAGATCGGCATGCTTCACATCTAGAAGCTTTGGCTTTCCGACCGGATGCCATTCGAGCTCAACCGTGAGTTTGATTCCCACCTCTTCGTATTGACGAAGACAATGATCAAATCTGAGGTCAAGAAGGACCCTAAGCTTCCCAAGCTCATCCGTCCGTTGCAGCTCTGGAATGTGCGTGAGCATCGCGTGCTCAACCGGCACGCAATAGACGAGCGTCGTTTCTTCCCTGTGCTCGCCGTCAGTTAACCGATCAAACGCATGCATGACTACCCCGTGAACCTACTGTCAGAAGACACACTATTTACTACAATTCAAGATATGCAAGTCGATTTGGCATCGGGCGTCATCGATTCGAAAACGCCATAAATTGCAGGGGTTTCGTCAGCAACTCAGCATTCTTCCATCGGTCGAGCTACGATGAGCCAGTGGTGGTGGTTCGGACTCGGCGGGAGATGGTTCGCTTAGGTCACACCATCGGCAAAGCACTCGAAAGAGGAGCGCTCGTCCTTCTGAACGGAGAACTCGGTACCGGAAAAACGTTCCTCGCACGCGCCATCGCACGCGCCCAGGGAGTGCCCGGATCTATCCCAATCACGAGCCCAACATTTGCGCTGGTTCACGAATACAGCACGCCGCGTGGCGCGTTGCTTCACGTGGACTTGTACCGCATTGCCGACACACCTGATCTCGACGTTGAGGTCGCACGGCTTGGTCTCTTCGAAGCGCGCATGGCCGGAGCGATGCTGCTTGTTGAGTGGGGAAAGCGCGCCTGCCCTTGGCTCGGCGGCAATGTCACGCTTGAGGTGACCTTATCCATGAATCCCGCCGGTCGTGTTGTCGAACTCACAGGCCCGATGGCAAAGGAGCTCGTTTCGTGACGCGCAGGTTTGCAGCAGCCACGCTGCTCGCGACGGGGATCATCGTGACCGCGTGGCTCGTTCGGCAGTTCGGACACACGCCGCGCACGTCGGTAGCCTCACCGAGCGGCAACGGGGCCATGATTTTCGAGCCAATGAGCGGTCGCATCCACGTTCAGACAGATCCACGTGCCACGGTGATCGACGTAATTGCGGTGATCGACGGCACCGCTCACAATGTTCAGCTCTCGGAGGGCGATCTCGTTCGGCGTGACTCGCAACGAGAGCTCTTCGCGTTGCCCTCTCTGAATGAGGCACTCTCGCTCGAACTCGAAGCCGAGGTGCTTTCTGAGACGCGGGGCATGCGTCTTCATCTGCGCGCGCAATCGATTTCGGAACCCCACACCATCGCCCTTCGACTCAAGTTGATCCTGGGTTCGCAAATCGCATTTGCGCCATCGATCGGTGTGCTCTTGGCCCCTGCGGACGTTCGCACTCCCGCCTTTGCCGTCCTCGGCGAAGCGGCCCTCGCTGTCACGAGCCCAACCGGCCCACTCAACGCTCTGCTCCACTCTGAAGGAAACACAATTGTAACACTCACAAGCCCAGACGTCGCGGTCGTATCGGACTCGAGCACCGAAACGATATTGTCAATCTTGGCAACACCGAACACGCAAGCAATCTGGAAGTCGCTCTTTAGTGAGATGGGCGCGACAGCGCTGCCCATCCGAGGTCGCGTACTCGGAGCACATGGCGCATCGACCGTCACCGGTTCGACCGGACACGGTTCCCCATGGGTCCGGTTTACGTCGCAAGGGAGCACACCGTTTGAAGTCTTCGCACCGAAGGATGCAACCGAGTGGTCAGCGGCTATTGATAACGTTCAAGGGAGCCAGGTCGTCACCGCTGAGCCCGGTGCCGCGTCGATCTTTACACTCGACGTTTCGCCCGGGGGCGAAGTACACGTGCGCGTCCTCGATGAAGTCACGAAGAAACCAATCACGGCGCGCCTCTTTTTTCGCGGCACCGCGGGAACACCGGACCCGAACTTTGGCCCCGACTACCGTTCATCGGGCGCTGGCCCCATTGTTGAATCTGCAACTGGTGATGTTACAACTCCACTTCCGGCCGGCAAGTACTTCGTTGGCGCAACAAAGGGTCTGATGTACACGGTGGATCGTCGAGAGATCGAGGTCTCGCCAGGTCGCCCCACGCAGGTGGTCCTTTCCCTCAAGAAGGTCGTTGCCGTTGATGGCGCAATCGGCTGTGACTTGCACGTTCACGCGCGCCCCAGCTTCGACACGCCCACGCTGAACGAAGACCGCGTGCTTTCTCTCGTTGCTTCCGGCGTCGACTTCGCAGTCGCGACCGAACACAACGCGGTTGGCGACTACACGAGCGGTGTTGACGCTCTCGAAACGAGCGAACGTCTTTCGTGGGCCCCCGGCGTAGAGATCACGACCTACGGTCCGGCTTATGGCCACTTTGGCGTCTTCCCAGTTCCGCTCAACAGCAAACCTCCACCCCATCGCGGACCTCTTAAGCGAATCTTCGAGCTGGCACGCGCGGGCGATGACAAGCGCATGGTCGTGATCCACCATCCGAGGCTTCCTAAGGGGATCGGCTACTTCAATATCCTAGGCTATAAAGCGAACCAACCTGCTCCGAAAACGATGCGCATGGACTTCGATGCGATTGAAGTCTTCAACGGCTACGACGGCGAGTTTCCCGAACGCACGGACGCGGTTCTTCGGGATTATTTTTCACTGCTGAAGGTCGGTCATAAGTTCGTCGCAACCGGAAGTAGTGATTCGCATCGGGTGCAATTTCATTGGGCCGGATTTCCTCGCACCCTTGTCCAGGTCGGCGATACAAACGCGTGGAAAACGAACCCACAACTCGTCTTTGACGCCCTAAAAAAGGGACGGGCGACCGTAACAAATGGTCCGATCATTGACTTTTCCCTCAACGGCATAGGTCCTGGAGACACACTCGCGCGCAGCGAAGCGCCCGCTCATGCGCGTTTGCATGTACGCGCGGCGCCATGGATCGATGTCACCCGTGCCGACGTGTTCGTAAATGGGGACCTTCTGCGGTCATTTCCAGCCATCTCCCATCCCACGGTGTGGGGATCTGCAGTTGAGGGACCCAACGCGCTCGACGAAACGTTCGACATCGATCTTCACGCGGCGCGATTCGTCGTGGTCGTTGCGCGTGGACAGAGACGAATGGACGACGTTTTGCCCTACATGCCGATGATCCCCCTGGGCTTCACAAACCCAATCTGGGTCGAATAACCAACCGCAAATACGCAAGCACGTGGAAGGTTTGTGACCCGTTCCACGTTCACCCCACGTTCCTATGTGGGTCACACTTTGCGTGCGCGCCCGAAGGAAGGTAACGTGGGCCCCTCGGTAGCACCTAACGAAGAGAGACCGAGCGTGGACGTTGCATTCGGTCGATATCGACTGCTCGAACGACTTGGCCAAGGCGGCATGGCCGAGGTGTTCAAGGCAAAGAGTTTCGGTGTCGAGGGTTTCGAAAAGACCCTCGTCATCAAGCGCATCTTGCCCGAACTCGCCAAGCACCCTGCCTTCGTCGACATGTTCGTGCGCGAAGCAAAGCTCGCCGTGCGCCTTTCGCACGCCAACATTGTACAGGTATTCGACCTAGGCATCGCCGACACCGACAAGGAGCAGAGCTCGTACTACATCGCCATGGAGTATGTGCACGGGTTCGATCTTGCCAGGTTGCTGCATCGAACTCGGCAACAAGGCAGCGTGCTTCCGGTTCCTCTTTGCGTGTACATCGCGGCGGAGGTTGCCAAGGGTCTCGATCACGCACACCGGCGTCGTGACGAACAACTCAAGCCATTGGGCATCGTCCACTGCGATGTATCGCCGCAAAACGTTCTTCTGTCCTTCGAAGGAGAAGTGAAAGTCACCGACTTTGGCATTGCAAGAGCGCGTGACCTTGTTGATGTCCAGGAAGACGACGACACCTTCGCTCGGCGTCTGCGCGGCAAGTTCACCTACATGAGCCCTGAGCAAGCGAGCGGAGAACGCTTCGACGCCCGAAGCGATTTGTATTCGCTCGGCGTGATTCTTTATGAATCTCTCGCGGGCGTGAATCCGTTTCGCGCAGCAAACACCTTTGAAACACTGCGTCGCGTACAAGCCGCGGAGATCCCACCGATAGAAATCCTTCGTCCTGACGTTCCCAAGGAACTCGTCGCCGTCTTGGCAACGGCGCTTCATAGAGATCCCGTGCAGCGTTTCGCAGATGCCGGACGAATGTACGAAGCGCTCCTCGCGTTCTTGTATTCACACAACATGCGCTACGGAAGCCACGACTTGGCTGGGCTGCTTGCACCGCTGCGCCGCAGCGAACGCCCCCCGCCACCGTCC
>JAHFDX010000708.1 GCA_023248785.1 Myxococcales bacterium | reverse complement strand
CCGTAGGCACTTTGACCCGTCCAACGCGCGCGTATTCGAGAAGGTCGGCGAGGAGACGATCCATTCGACGCACTCTGCCGCGAAGCAAACGCATTTGTTCGCGGGAATCTCCCTTCAGTATGTCGGCGAGATCGTGTTCGAGCCACTCGGAAAGTGTATCGATCGCTCGGAGAGGTGCACGCAGATCGTGCGAAGCGACGTACGCAAATTGTTCAAGTTCACGGTTCGACCGGGCAAGCCTACGCGTCTGGCGCTCGAGCATGAACTCCGTTTCTTTTAATTTCGTGATGTCAACCCAACAGCCGATGAGTTCCAGATTGCGCCCTTCGGTCGGGACGCACCTCGATTCATCGCGTAACCAGCGATAGCTGCCATCGTTGTGCATGAATCGATATTCGTGTGTACGACCGCCAGACTCGATGGCATTTTCGAGTTCCGCATGGGCCAGCGTGCTGTCCTCTGGATGGATATGCGTTAACCAGAACGCCTCATTGCTCAAGAACGTTTCCGGTTCATACCCAAGACGGCCACGAACGTCGTCGCTGATGAACGTCAATGAAAACGGACGCGTTAGTGTGCGCGTATAGATGATGGCGGGGTTCGCTGTGAGCAGGTGCTGAAGCCGTTGTCGTGTTGCCTCAAACTCGAGCTCCTTTCTCTTTTCCTCGGTGATGTCTTGCTCAACGGACAACCAGTAATTCTCCCCGTCGAGTTGAAGTGTTGTGATGTGTGCATTTACGAGGAGTACCGATCCATCGCGTTTTTGCTTTGTTAGTTCGCCCTCCCATTGGTTGTTCGTACGAATGATGGCGTCGATCTCGTTGTACACCTTCATTCGCCCTTCTTTGGTTCCCAAAAGAAACGAGCCAACGTGCCGTCCGATGGTCTCCGAACTCTCATAACCGAACAATCGTTCCATCGCCCCGTTCGCGTACACGACGAGACCATTTTTGTCCGATAAGCTGACCGCTTCAGCCATACTCGCAAGGACATGCTCCTTTACGTGCATGCGGCGCTCAGCAGCTTGCCTTCGAATCTCCCGAACGTAGCGTGCAAGTCCGCGCGCGAGCACACCGCCGACATGACACATGAACGATTGCGATCCAACCTCTTCCGAGAGGGCCTCGGCAAACAGCGTGTCGGGAGAGGGGGCGCTACTAAGAAAGACAGCCACGCCCACAAGTTCCTTCTTGGCTACGAGAGGGACGGCAAGCGCTTGACGCAATCCAAAACGCTTCGCCACGTTTGCATGGGCCGAGAGCGCGTCGTCCGCAACCGTTGGCGAATACAAACAGCGTTGCTCCGCCCACGAACGACCGAGCAAGCCTTCGCCCTCACGAAATGTGACGCCAAATGTTGCAATTTCGAGCGCTTGTTGTAGGTCGGGGGATTCGAACCAAGAGGCTCCACGTTCGAGTGCGGTTGGCCCGATGACCCAAATCTCGCCGCCTGCCCAGTTTGCCGACAAGCAAATGCGCTCGATGCATCGCGCGAGTGTCTCCTCGGTGACGTCTACATCGCCGAGCATCGTTGCAAGCGAGACCGCAACAGCGTTTTGCGCCAGCGCAGACACGTGGCCATTTCCGTTGGTAGGGAGACCATAGGGGACTTCAGGCTGCGCCATGACTGGACCTACTTGTTCTCATTGAAGTGAAGGAGATCTCTTCAAGACTCGGTGTTCGGCATAAACGCCATTGTTCGACGATACTTCGTCCGTTGGAATGATTGCCGCCATTCGTTCAAGTTCAGACGCAAACTCTTCGAGCCCGCGCGTCACTGGTTCAGGTTCGCGGCGGAGTGATCCTTCCTCGAGCAGTGTGCCGATTTCTGTGAGGCGTGGGAAACCATACGCTGCGCCCGTTCCCTTCATGTTGTGAGCTAGTCGTTGAATGGTGACCCAATCCTGTGCCTCGAGAGCCGCACGCATCGCACGGTGGTCGCTCTGGCGATTACCAAAGAAACGAGGAAGCAGTGGAAGAATGTTCGGATCGATATTCATGCCGTTGGGGCTGGGTATCGGCACGGTCGAAACATCGGAGTGCGCTGCGTAGCGCCAAATCGCTTCGAGTAATGCGATCTTGCGAACGGGCTTTGCAATGTAGTCGTCGCAACCCGCATCCTTAGCGCTTGCAATGGTTGCAGCAAGAACATCGGCGCTAAGGGCAAGAATCGGCGTGTAGGTCACACCATTTTCGCGCTCATGTTGACGCATCGCGCGAACCAGCGCCACTCCATCCATTTCGGGCATGTGCATGTCGACAAGCGCGAGATGAAACCCCTGGGTCGCGAACGCATCGAGGGCACCCCGTCCGCTCATCGCGGCATGCACGTTGACAGGAAGACCTTCCAGAAACGCCTGAACGAGTGCGTGATTGTCTGAACTGTCATCAACAACGAGCAACTGCACGGGGTTCTTCAACGACGAGAACAGTCGTTTGATTGTCGTGATGTCGTGAATACTATTGGATATCGAAATGTGCGATTGCGCGTCTGCGACCTGCAGACGAACGCGGGCGAAAAACGTACTCCCT
>JAHFDX010000707.1 GCA_023248785.1 Myxococcales bacterium | reverse complement strand
CCGGCACATGGCGAAGTTCGTGGGCGGCGGTTTGGGGTTGCTATCGCATTCGTCGTGTTGCTGTTGCTCTTTACCCTCGCCATTTCGATGGTGCTGCGTCCGCGCGGTCATAATGTGCCGCCCGAACTCTCGGAGACCTCGGGTGAGGCGCCCACGATCGTCTAAGTCGTGACTCCGCTCTCTGCGGGATCGCTCGTTCTACGCAAAATCCCTTATCAAGACGCGCATCTCATCGTCACCTGGCTGACCGACAGCTTCGGGGTCATCAGCACATTGGCACGGCATGCTCGCTCGAGTTCAAAGCGGTTCGATGCCATTGAGCCGGTGCACACGTACCGGGTTTCGTATCGCGAAGGGAAAGGTGGACTTGCTGCGTTGATCGAAGCGCGTCTCTTGACGGTTCGGCTGCGGCTCACTTCCGATCTTGAAGCGCTCGATGCAGCGGGCTTCGTCTTTCGATGGGCGCGCGCGCTGCTTCCCGCAAAGACTCCTGAGCCAGAAGTCTTCGCGCTTATTGTGAAATTTCTCGACGATGTGGAAGGCGGACACGTCGATGGGAAGACGTGTGCCGTGCGAACGGGCATACGTTTGCTCGAACTCTCGGGTTACGGTCTCTCCCTCGATGCGTGTGTGAAATGTGCGCGCGCGCGTCCAAGCGGTCGAGATGCATACGTCTCGCCGGAAGCGGGAGGCGTCGTGTGTCGTGCATGTGGAGGCGGGAGGAAGGTCCTCGACGACGGCGTGCTGTCGGCGCTGCGTCTCGCCGATGAAGCGCCCTTGTCTCCCGATTACGTGCGCGCCGGCCTCCACCTCATTGACGAAACAGTGAACGCGCATGCTTCCGGGGGAACTGGCGGAACGAGCGGTGGAACACGATAGCCTGTGGTACACGGTAGCCTGGCATGGTCGACGTCGCGTGTTTTGGCGAAGTCTTGTGGGATTGGTATGAGTTGCCAAAGCGCACCCATGGAAGCACCACGTTTGTCCGAATGATTGGCGGAGCACTGGCCAATGTTGCGGTGGGTCTTGCACGACTTGGTGTGCGCTCGTCGGTCGTGGGTGGAGTAGGACGCGATAGATTTGGCGATGAACTTGTCGACACCTTGACGCGCGAACGCGTAGACATGTCGCACGCGGTCCGACTCCCGAATCGCACGGGGCTCGCGTTCATTTCGCGTGACAAAAAAGGACAGCCGACGTTTCTGTTCTATCGGCATGAATCAGCGGACGTATCGGTCGAAGATGTTCACATCGAACCTTCGATGGCCAATGCAAAGTGGGTCGCCTTTGGTTCGAGCACGCTGCAAGCACGCGGCCTCAGGAAGGCAACACATCGATTTTTGGCGGCGGCAGCAACAAACAACGCGCACGTATTTTTCGATCTAAACATTCGCGCACATCTTTGGAAGGATGCGAGCGATATGAAGCGGCGCGTTGAAGCGGCGCTTCCAGGTGCTCACGTAATCAAAGCATCGTGGGACGATCTCAGAGCATGGGGTGACCCCGAAAAGGCGCTCAAGCGCGTACGTAAGGCAGCGCCCGGTGGCGTTGTGCTCATTACGCGTGGTGACGGCGTAGCCACGGCGACGGGCGCATTTGGTCAGATTGATTTGCCTGCGAGGCGAGCTCGATGCGTCGACGCGACGGGTGCGGGCGATGCGTTCATTGCCGGAGTGCTCGCTACGTTGGTGCGCAATCGAGCGATGACGAAAAGCTCCCTGTGGAGTGACGCCGGGTTTTGGCGTCATGCGCTCGACATCGGACATCGCATGGGTCAAAAGGCTGTGACAATGCCCGGTGCGGTGACGGGGCTTTTGAGGCTCGAAAATATTCAATCGAAGTTACAAAAGAACGCTCATGGTTGATCCGAAGTTCATCTGCAAAGCCGTTCGCTCTCCGCGGGGTGCTCGGACAACTGCGCTCGAGTGGGCAGATGGACACAAGGGGATCTACCCGCACGAAGTTCTGCGGGGTTACTGCCCGTGTGCAGGTTGCCAAGGCCACTCTGGGGAGATCCGCTTCATCGAGCCAAACTCGACTCAACTCGAGCTCGAGGACATATCGCCCATCGGTAACTACGCACTCTCACTCACATGGTTCGACGGGCACTCCGGGGGCATTTATAGCTTCAAATATTTGCGGGCCCTCTGTCAGTGTGATGTGTGCCGTCCTGCAGGAGAAAAGGATGACCGCGGGGCGTTGCCGCGTTTGTAACTAGGAATGAACGACGAGGAAAAAACGTCGGCGGAAACCGAACGCAAGAGCTTGCTCGTGCGTGCCGGCATTGTCGGACTGGGGACACTTTTCTCGCGTATCTTGGGCCTTGTGCGCGATATCGCGCTCGCGGCGGTTTTTCGTCGTGGAGAGACAGACGCGTTTTTTGTCGCGTTCACGATTCCCAACGCGCTTCGCCAAATCTTGGGCGAGGGAGCAGTTTCGGGCGCCGTGGTCCCCGTTCTTATGGAAAAAATGACCAAAGAGGGCCACGAATCAGGACGGTCATTTTTTGCGCGTGTTCGGGGCTTGTCGCTGCT
>JAHFDX010000706.1 GCA_023248785.1 Myxococcales bacterium | reverse complement strand
AGCCCGGTCTCTAAGAGGCTGATGCGGATTTGAGACCGCGACAAATCTAAGGCTGAGCCTGGGAAAAACCCTCGTTGTCGACGTCGCGCCCTCGCGTCTCAGGCACCATCACGAACATCCATAGAACGGCGGCCACAAGCACCACCGGAGTCACCGCAAGAACAGGCCCGTGGGCTTTGAGTCGCTCGGCGGCGGCTCCAATCACAAGAGGTGTGAAGACGTAGCCGATTCGCCCCAGCAAGTTGTTGCACCACGCGTAGGCATCGGCGCGAAGTTCTGTTGGAAAGAGCTCGGCTGTGATGGCATTCATGACGGGGAGCACAGCGGTGGCTCCAAAGATCCCGAGCGTGAGCGCAACGGTCAGCGTGGCGGGCGAGTGTAGCGTGTACGCGCCAAAGATCCCAAGCGCTGCTACGGCGTAGATGAGGGCTCCACCGCGACGTCGCCCAAAAAGGTCGATGAGTTTGCCCGCACCAAAGGCGAGCGGCATTGAACCGAGCGCCGCGATCGTGATGGCTTTGCTGACCTCGGCGTCGGTGAAACCACGTTCGTGGACGGCGAACTCTTTCCAATACAACACAGCGGAGGACGTGCCGATGTACGTCAGGATCCAAAGAACGGATACGCGAAGAACCCACGTTTTCGAAGGCGTCGACCAGATCCGAAGAAGGCTTTGCGAAATTTCACCAACTGCACGTCGGTCGAGAAATTTCTGCGTCTCACGAAGATCGCGTCGTAGGTATGCGATGAGCGCAAGCGGGATGAGCGCGGACCAATACACAACACGCCAGCCATAGGGTGTTTTGAGCAACAACGGAACCACGCCCGCACACACGATGCCGCCGAGGCTTGAAGCCGCTTGGATGACACCAATGACCATGCCGCGTCGTTCGGCAGGAAACTCCTCGGCGGCGTACACCATGCTGATCGCCCACTCTGCGATCAAAAAGACGCGCGCAAGAAACTGTGCAAGTGCGAAGAAGACCGCGCTAGTTGCGAATCCAGTCAGGAACGTAGTGAGCGTGTAGCCAATGATGGTGACGGTCATCAGCTTCTTGCGGCCCCACTGATCGCCCATGCGAACGAGAAGGTAGGCCACCACCGTTCCAAGGTTCACAACGGTGAGCATCAGGCCCGCCTGCGATTCGCTCAGATGAAGCGCGTGACGCAAGTTTGGGAGCAGCTGGGAAAGCGCGAAGAAGTCATACCCCTCAAAGAAACAAGCAACGCTCAGGAATACAAAGAGGCGACGCTGGTAGCGTGTGAGTGGTTCCGCCATGGGGCCGCCACCATAAACGAGAAGTTTGCATACTGTGAAGGCAAAGGGCATTCGTTGTCACGGTCAGCACGTCTAAATCTTCCTTCCATTAGGAGCGAAGTGTGTTCGATGGGTGAGGGTGAAACCCTTGGATCCGAAGCACGTGGTGATGGTCGCGATCCAGCATCCTTTCGAGTCGCTGCCGGACCCAAGGGTTTTGCGGACGAAGAAGCATCCGCTGATGAGTGTGCGGCTCTTGGCCTCACCACACCGTTTCCTGGTCAATCCAAAGTCGCATCGCGGCGAAAACGCGTCGTACGCGAAGCTCGATGCGCAAGTCCGTGCCGCCTGGGGCGTCACCGGCCCTGCATTCGCGTACGTTCGTCACGCGCATCCTAGGTCTCCGCAGCTCCCGTGCATCCACGGCGTCTGCGAGGGTGTGGCAGCAATCGACCTCGCCGTCGATATCGACCTCGCAGACCCCATCGCCGAGCTCGCTGTTCGCGCTCTGCGCATCGGCCTCCTTCGTTGACTTGCTTCTCGTGGTCGTGGTCCTGGTCGATTGGACCTTGACCTTGACCTCGACCAGGACCGCGAGAAGCCGAAAAGTTATCGAAATCTATCCATCTTTACATGCGATGACCGCTAGTGAACGGGCGCAATAGAAAAAAACACGCTCCGTCTTGCGCTGCACAAACGGCAAATGAGGGTGACCTTACGCAAACGCCGTCCGTCCACAACAACGGCAGCATGATTGTCGAGGTGCACGTTTCCATCGCGATGGATGCATGTCTCAGAGAGAGCGCGCGGTTCAACCAGGGACGCGCTCGTTATCGGGATCGGGTTCGTAGGCGTCGATCCCGATTTGTGTTTGACGCCTTCTTCGCGAAGCCTCTTCGCCTTGAGCGCGTGAGCGTGTCTGAATCGACGTGTCGCCACATCCAGGACATCCAGGTCGCTTCGCAATTACCCGCCTTCGCACCCAACGATGCTGCTCGCAGCAAGGCGAGCCGTGCACGAATTGGATCAGGTGCATAGGTCACGTTCTGCGAATAAGCAGGGATGCACACTGTACGGGCAATACGGCCGCATGGTGCAGTTGCGTGCGCAATCGTGGCGCACACTCTCCGGGACGCTGTGAATAACAAGTCAAACCAGGTCGTCCACCGGAGGGCACCATGTGTCAGGACTTTACAAGGATGTCCGGTGCATAAACTTTGAAAGATGTCCGGTCGCATGGTTGGGTCTCCTTCAAAAGAACAAATAAATCCTCACTC
>JAHFDX010000094.1:8938-9862 GCA_023248785.1 Myxococcales bacterium | reverse complement strand
TCCAGGTGGAGGCCCTTGCATCGACGCCACAATCGACCCGTACACAATCGGTTCGGTGAGCGCCATCTTCTGCTTGTCACTATGGGGAAGGCGCCGCATGAACTCGGCGATGTCTTTTGAGGTTGAGGCGCGAAGGATCATCCGCGCGGCATCCATGCGCACTTGCCACTTCTTGCCCTCGAACAGGGTGTAGAGCTTCGGCACGAACTGCTCGCGCGGAAACTCTCCGAGGCGCGCGAGTGCGAGAGCTCGAATCTTGTCTGCGTTTTTGTCCTCGCGCACGATCTCGAAGACCTTGTCGAGCTGCGCGCCTACGCTCTTGTCTAAGCGGCCTTCGACGGCAGCGATCGCGCGGACGCGTGATTCCTCGGCCTTTGCCCCAATCATTGCATATTGCAGGCAATAGTCGACGATCGTTTTTCCGCCGATACGCCGCATGCTCGAGAACGTCTTTTCGAGTTCTTGTTCCTGATACTTCTTCAACTGGTCTTTGACCTGTTCGGCGGTTGCGTTGGTTTTCGCGCGACGATTGGATTCTTCTACGAGCGGTCTTTGCTTCGCAAGCCACTCCTCCGAATCAAGTCTTGTGGCGACGGCAACGAGCGCGTCACCGGTCTTCTTCTTCGTCTCGTCATTGCCGAGGTCGGCAACGAGGGCAACGATGCGCTCGTTCTTCGTACCATCTTCACGAATGAGCGGAGGCAACGGCTTCACCGCGATGGCCCCAAAGAGCGGATGCCGCAAGATTTGCTCGACGCCGTAGTACTGCGACGAGTAGTCGATGCGCAGCTCAAAGTTGGTTTGAACCCACGATGTAACGGCATCGCGTAGCTGCAGTCGTATTTTCTCGTCACTGACGAGTGCTGGTTCCGTTGAAATGAGCGCAAAGGCTGCATCCTTATAGGGTACAGAGGGATCGACCGG
>JAHFDX010000094.1:0-8928 GCA_023248785.1 Myxococcales bacterium | reverse complement strand
GCATCGTGCCATCGGGATTTTTCCCTGGCGGCGGTTCCTTCATTTGCTCGATGAGGCGAGGCGCCATCAGCGCAATCACCTTTCGTCGCACTCCATCAGGCAAACTCGTGAGCCCGCCAACACGTTCACCCGAATCGCTCTTGTATCCGGTGATGAGCGTTTCGAGCCCAACGCGCTGTCCGAACCTTGGTTTCATACGCACAAGCGACAAGGCCGCTTCGGCTCGAAGCTCGATCGGGTACTTGTCGTGGGTGAGAACCGAATTGAGCTTGCGTGGTCCATCCATGGTGTTTTCCCATTGATGGAGCGTTTCGCGATCGATCGCACACCCCGCGCTGGCGGCCGCAACGATGGCGCAAAGAGAAGCAACTCCGTATCCCGAATAGTTCCGCATGGTGCCATTGCCTGACGGCTTCTGCTCTGGCGGTTCGTGATTCCGACCCGCGCAGGCGCGTGCAGGTCAGCCATCGTACGACGCAAGGCCTCGAGAAAGGAACGGAAATGCCCGTTCGGTTTCGAACTTGCCTGGCACGGCGGCCGGCCGCTACGCTGAGGTAGGATAAAGTGGCATGCCATCTCCATTGATTGCCTCGCGCCGTGCTTCGGACGGCAGCGAACTGCCAGCCAATACGCGGATTCCTTCCGTTCTCGGCCGAGGCGCAGCGACGCTCGGGCGAGGTCGTGAGGTGGCCGCCCTCCTTCTTTGGACCACGTCGCTTTTTCTCGTTCTTGCGCTGGCATCCTATCGGATGGACGCCGCCAACAGCGCGACCATGGGGGCAGTCGGTCCCAATTGGGTTGGCCCCGTTGGGGCGTGGGCCGCGCGCTTGCTCGTCTCCGGCATTGGCGTTGTGAGTTGGGTGCTTCCGATTGAGCTCGTGCTGCTTGGAGTTCCATTCGTTACGGGAAGGCCGAATCAAGCGACGCCGTTTCGGTTAGCGAGTTCGCTTCTCATCGTTCTTCTCGCTGCCGCGCTTGTTCAAGTGGGTTGGCCTACGGCGGCTGCGTTCGGTGTGCATCGCGCGAGCGGTCTTTTGGGCGAACTTTTTGGCGAGCTCGCACGCTCGCTCTTTTCGACCGTGGGTAGTTTCATCGTCGGCCTTACGTCGCTTGGACTCATTCTCATCAGCAGCGAGTCTTTTAGCTTCATTGCATTGATTCGCCTTCTCGGCCGCGCGGTCGCGCGCGTTGCCACGACCATCCATTCCGTTTCGCGAGCCACGCTTGATGCGTGGCACGAGGCCAGGCGGATTGAGCGCGAAAAGCGCGAAGAGCTGCGCCTCGCAAGTCTGCCGAACGTTCGTGCGCTCGAGTCCGTCACCCCGGCGAACGATGACGACATGCTCTTTGAAGACGATCGCGCCAACATCGTTGCGGAAGGCGATCACGCCTCGAGCGATCTGCGAGTGATTGTGACCGAGCCGAGTCAACCTCTCGTCCGTAAGCACGCGCGACGAAAGGCTGCAGTGAAGGAATCCGGAGCCATTCTCCCGCCCGCAAACACTTCAGCCGTTGCCCCCATCGCTGACGAGCCCAACGAAGTGGCCAGTGAACTCGAGTCTGATGTAGCCCCGCCCGATGTGGACGCGTCCGAGCTTCTTCTCGAACTTCCCGCAAGAAAGCGCAAACCACGCACGCCACGCGGTCCACAAATTGTCGACACGTCGGGCGAGCTTGAGGCGGAGGTTGCCTGCGACACGCGTGCACGCAGACGAAGTCCGTCGTCGTTTCAGCTTCCGCGCCTTGATCTTTTGATCAAAGTCGACGTCGAGCCATCGATCTCCGTGGATCGCGAACAACTCTACGCAAATTCCGACAAACTCGTCCAAACCCTAGCGAATTACGGCGTGCAAGGAAAAGTGGAGGACATTCTTCCGGGTCCGACGGTGACGACCTACGAAGTGTCACCTGCTCCCGGAACCAAGGTCTCAAAGGTTGCATCGCTCGCCGACGATCTCGCACTCGCACTCGCACGAAAAGTTCGCATCGTCGCTCCCATCCCCGGCAAAAACAGAATCGGGTTTGAGCTCCCAAACGAACGTCGCATCCCCGTGTGCCTTCGCGATCTGGTCGAGGATCGCCGTTTTCTCGCGCTCGATGCGCCGCTGCCTGTTGTGCTTGGACGCGACATCTTGGGCACGCCCGTTTATGCCGATCTCGCAAGCATGCCGCACGTCATCGTCGCCGGTGCAACCGGAGCCGGAAAGAGCGTGGGGCTCAATGTCATGCTCACCTCGTTGCTCTTTCGCCGAACGCCCGAGGAGCTCCGCTTGCTCATGATCGACCCGAAGGTGGTCGAGCTTGCACCGTTCGATCGCATTCCGCACATGCTGCTGCCCGTCGTCACCGATATGAAGCAAGCGGCAACGGCCCTCAAGTGGGCTGTGGATGAGATGGAGCGTCGGTATCAGCTCTTCGCCGACGCGGGCACCAAGAACATCACCACCTACAACAACTTCGTAGGCAAGGTGATCCGCGGCGACATTAAGGTCTCAGGGCCAAGGATGGTCATGGGCAAGGATCATAACGGCTTTGCCGATCTTGTTCCTGCGGCGCTTGGCGAGCAGGGCACAGCTACATTGCCGGAAAAGCTGCCGTTCATCGTGCTCGTTGTTGATGAATTTGCGGACCTGATGATGCAGCAAGGAAAGGAAGTCGAGGCGGCGGTGGCTCGTCTCGCGCAGAAGGCGCGCGCGGCGGGCATGCATGTCATCTTGGCGACGCAAAGGCCGAGCGTCGACGTCATCACGGGCATGATCAAAGCCAACTTCCCGACACGCATGGCCTATCGTGTGGCGCAGAAAGTCGACTCACGAACCATTTTGGATGAACAGGGCGCTGAGCATCTCCTCGGGCGAGGTGACATGCTCATCAAGCTCAACGGTACGAACGAGACCAGGCGCGTTCAGTGCCCCATGATCACCGAAGAGGAAGTCCAGGCGGTGACCGACCACCTGCGCGCCCAAGGCGAGCCGGTGTACGACGACAATATTCTTAAGCCCAGAGACGATGAGGGTGGCGAAGGCTCCCTTGAGGATGCGGAACAAGATCCGCTCTACGACGATGCGATCCGCATTGTTGCGGACACGAGGCGTTGTTCCACATCGTGGCTCCAGCGCAAGCTTGGGCTTGGATACAACCGTGCCGCGCGAATTGTTGAAATGATGGAGCTACGAGGCCTTGTCGGTCCGGCGAATGGAGCTAAAGACCGCGAAGTCTTCGTGACGGCCTTGTGATTTCTTAGAAATATGGGACATTTGTGAGGGTTTTTATGCCTTGCTCGACGGAATCCAAGACAGCGCTAAACTCATCCGTGACCAGTATGCTTGACAATTCGGGTACCGGCGATGAAGCCGAACGCACCAAGCTCATCGATGAGATCTCCAGGGTGATTCGCGATCCCTCCATGCCTTCGTGTGCGCGCACGGCGGGGTTGACACTCATCGGTTGGCTCGCCCGAAGGAAGCCAAGCGAGCGCCCGCACGCCTTGGGTATCGACGCCGCGCGTGAATCGGAAGCACGTGTGCGAGCTCGCCGCGAGGGCTGAGTTTGCCCTTGGCCTGATTGAGTTGTTTGATTCGAGGCGTCGAGACTGCGATTCTCATCGCCGATGCGTGCGCGGCTTGTATTCGTAACTATCATTGCGTCGTTTTGCGTACAGTGCGCGATGCTTGAGCGGTTCGGCGAGACTTGCGGCAACAACGTCATCGACAAGGGCGAGGACTGCGACGGGAGAAGCATCGGCGATGCTACGGTCAAAAAAGGCCGCGAACAAAAAATTGAGTGCGGCGCGAGGGGTAAGGTCAACGCCTGCCGATTCACGTGCGTACCCCCCTCACTCTGTCCGAGTGAGGACTGGGCGTGCGTGAGCGGCGTTTGCCAGGAGCTCGAAGATCAGTACACGGCCACTGAGTTCGCCTTCTCGGGCGGCCGCGCGATTTCGGGCAAGGGACTTCTTCCTCGCGATCTCGACGGGGATGGCACGCTCGATCTGGCTGTGGTCACGTCGGGTAATTCGAGCGCAACGATTGCCTTCTATGACGTGCATCGCAAGGGTTCTTCCGTGCAGAAAATTCTCATGCACGCGACACAGCTGAGTCCGGTGCATGCCAGCGATCAGCAGCGCTTTGCAGTGGCTCGAGATGACCGCATGTTTTTTTTCAGCATGAAAGGCCGCGAGATAAACAACGACCTCCTTGTGGCTCATGAGATTGAGGCGGAATACAGCACTCTCCTGAACTTGCCCTGGAGCAACGGCGAAACACGCTTGGCCACCGTTTCAAGTGCGTCCGGGAAATACAGTTTGAGAGTGTTCGACAAGACGGCTCGCGATCCCACGTACCGATGGCAGCTCGGTGAACTGGCAGGCACCTCGGCTGCCTGGCAGGCCGCGGTTTTGCCCGCCGGTCCCAAGGACGCGTGTGCGGCAATCGTGATCGCGGACGGCAATCATTTTTCACTGTTTCGGCCGAGGCAAATGCCGTGCGACACCTGGAGCGTAAAAGTTGTCGACGCCATCCGCCTTCCGGATCTCGAACGTGCCTACAGCGCATCGATTTCACCGAACGACATTCACGCATTGTTCAGTGTGGATCTCAACGGCGATGGACACACCGACGTTGTGTCGACGCTGAGTTCGGGATCGGTTCTAACACCTCGCTTTTTGGCAGGTCCCACCTTCGACTCGTGGGAACCGACTCCGCGTGCGTCCGACGTGTCAGGGTTTGCGATTGCAGCCGCAGACGTCGAGGGGGACAGACTTCCCGAGTTGATCACGTGCAACGTGAAGCCCAGGAGTCCACAAATGAATGACCCACAACGGCAGTGGCAGGCCTGCGCGAGCCGCACTTCCGAGGAGCATCCCGACGATCTCGGAGATGTGATGGTGTCCATGGGTGCGGAGATGAATGTGTTTGGCACCCCTACCAACGGTGTTGCGCTGAGCGACGCCAATGCGGACGGAAAACCTGACTTATGGTCGTGGAATATGGCTCAGCAGTCCCTCAACGTTCGCTTCTCGCGCTCTTCTCCAGGCTGGAATGACGAGGTCACGTCATCTCTGACCGGGCTGCCGTTTCGTGCCGCCGGCGTCGCCATGGACGCGTGGCCGGGCGATGAACTGCTGGTCGCGCTCTATCGAGACTCCAGCCGCGAACGTATCGATCTCGCCTACGTCTCCGATTTGTCGAGTGCAACGGCGATCACCCCGACAACGTTCGCCAGCGAATTATCCTCGATTGCAGAAGTGCTCGCGCTCCCCAAGGCGCAACGAATCGGAAGTTCCGGCCAAGTGGCCCTCCTCCGCGCGCAGTCAGGAAAAGCGCAACAGATCGTCCGCCTCGGCAATGTCGATGGGGATGTCCCGCGTTCTACGATTGCCATCCCGTGCAGCTCAAAAAACCCTCTCATCACAGCGATCTCTGCGATTGAGGTCAACCGCACCCTCTGGGTGGCTGCAACACAGGGCGCGTTTCTAGCGACCCTCGAAGTCACCCTGCCTTCTGAGGATCTGTCAGGCGGGCCTGTGGGTCTTGCAAAGGCCAAGGTTGAGTGCACCAAAACCGATTGGGTAAGCAAATCGCCGAACCTCCGAATGATCCCTGCGCCGCGTGGTCAAACCCCCGGCTGGCTCATTCTATCTCTCGACCACGGTACGACCGCCATCACGGAAACCCCCGCGCATTGGTTCACCCCCGGGCAGCCAGTGGTCCCTGTGCTCCTCGGTCCGCTCGAGGGCTTAAAGCTCAAAGCGTTCGCCAGACCTGACAAACGTGACGCGCGTGCAAGTGACGACGGCAGCGCTCCCATCGCGATGGTCTTCCGCCGACCGATCGAGAATGGAGAAATGAGCGTGCTTGCCGTGATGACGAACCATGGTTGCCCCACGTGCTTCGACGTTCGGGTCGTGAGCGAAACGCCTGGTCCGCATTCTGGTTGCGACTTCCCCGCTCTGGCGATGCGAGAGGCTGCGGAAAAGGATTGCTGGAGCCTTGCCACAGCTACTTGCAGCGTCGACAATTCCACCTCCGTGCAATTTACGGAGGTCTGTCGGGATGCGGAAGGAGGCTGGAACGAGAAAGCCGCCACGCCTTCCGTCTGTACCCTTGGAAAGGACGTTTTGGGCAAGGACCCCGCCATTGCCTGGGCGGATTTCGCGTTCGACGGCGCGCCCGAACTTGTGTTGACCGGTACCGCGAGCACGCATCTATGCGAGAGGGCGACCAAGGAGCGCTAGCCAGGACATCGCGCGGCTACTGCCAAGTTCCTGGTACGCTGCAGGCTCTTTCCCATGCCGCGCGCCGTCTATGCCTGGGTCCGTCTCCTCCCACTCGCCCTCCTCGGCACTGCGTTGGCTGTGCTTGCTGTGCGACGCGCCCGCGTACGTCCAACACCCGCCCTCACACGTGCGCTCCCCGCACTTCAAGCAAGCGCAAGTCCGTACGCAGCCCCGCTAAAACCTGCACGCCCAGAACTCACGCACGCATCCGCTCCTCGAATGGCACGTGGCGATGCCCAACGAAGCCACCGTACATCGAGTTCGCTCCCAAAAAATCCAAAGCTCGCGTGGACGCTCGAACTGGGCGCGCCCATCGCCGCGCAAGTCACAGCGTCCCTCGACAGCCAATCACTCTATGCCGCCACGCTCGGGGGCAAGCTCGTCGCCATCTCACGTGAAGGCCAAATTCGTTGGTCAGTGGACCTTGGCGATCGCATCTACAGCACCCCGCTCGTAGGTTCGGATGGAGAACTTTATGTTGGAACTGATGCCGATCGATTTATCTCCGTAACAAAGCAAGGCAAGGTGCGGTGGCAACTCGACACAGACGCCGATGCAGATACGTCGGCCGTCGAAATAGATCAAAACAAGATCATTTTTGCTGCAGGACGCAAAATCTTTGCTGTTGATCTGAACGGCGTTGTCAAATGGACGTTTTCCGCGAAGCGCAAAGTGTTCACCTCGCCCGCGCTTACAAGAAGTGGACTCATTGTCTTCGGCTCGCAAGACGATCGTGTCTACGCGCTCAAGCAAGACGGAACACTTGCATGGTCAGTTGGCCTCGGAACCGATGTTGAAGGTGGACCTGCCATTGGCCTCGATGACACCATCTTCGTCGGCACCGACGCGGGAGAAGTCGTCGCGCTCACTTCGGAGGGAGAAGTTCGGTGGCGCCAAAGAGTCGGTGGATTCGTGCGCGGTGGCCTCACGGTCGCTCCTTCAGGCGACGTTGGCGTTGGCGTCTATGGCCCCAGGCCACGCGTGGCGCTGCTTGACGAAGCCACGGGCGCGGTGCTTCGCGAAGCCATCGTGCGCACAAATAGCGCCGCGGAATTCGGCGTACACGGCGGCCCGCTCGCCACGAAAGACGGCGTGTTTGCGTTCGGCGCACAGGATGACCGCGTGCGAATTTTGGACGCGAGCTGGAACGTCGTTTGGAGCTTCGACACGAGCGCCGATGTAGACGCACCGCTCACCCTTCTCGACGATGGCACGTTCATCGTCCCAAGCGAGGACGGCCGCATCTACGCCTTTCGCTGACTCTTGGCGAAAAACTCCACCTCGATGCTACAAATTGAATATGGCCGCGATCCCACGTTCGCTCGAAACCGATGGCGAGGACGTCGTTTGGGCTCTCGAAACCGCTGAGGCGTTGTGGCGTCGTGATGATCACGATGATGCGCTCATATGGCTCGCACGTGCCATTGCCGCGGCAGAGAAGGCACACGACTCCGAACGTGCAGTGCTGCTCCAGTCAATCCACCGAGAGCTCGAACACGAGTCGCGCTCCGAAGTAAGGCAAACCGTTTCGAATCACGAAATCTGCCTCACCGACAGCATGCCATCGATTGTCAATGCGCCGCCACCGCTGCCACTGCATCTTCATGGAGGCATCGACTGGACGCTCGTCGAAGCGCTTGCCGATCTGCCAACCGAAGCCAAGTACGAACTCTCGCGTCAAGCCAATGTGGATGTCCTAGGTCCCGACGAAGAGCTCCGCACCTTTGGCCTGGCGCTCGTGCTTCGCGGCCATGTCGATCTTTGCCCCATGTTTCTCGATGCTTTGGCAAAGCGACTCGACAGCGGATCGATTTTGCTCAATCGCGGTTACATATCGCCCTCGATTCCTCTTCGCCTCATTGCCACAGAGCCCGATACCGCCGTTGCGTCATGGAACGAGCGTGAGGCCCTCGCCGTGTTTGCGGATTATCCAACCATTTTTCGTCGCCTGCGAACCGCATCAGACCAGTGGCAATCGCTTGTTGGTCTCGTATCGAGCGTACTTGGTGACAGGCTCGACGCGGCGATGCGTTCGGAATTAATTTCGCACCTTTCACCGCGTGTGCTCGAACCGGGCGCCGTTTTAGTTGAGCTGGGTCAGTCATTTGGGGGGCTCGTGATCCTAGGCACCGGCTCACTGACGCTCGCCGCAAAGCTCGGCTCGAATGACGCCACGTTGTCTCCTGGCGACGTGGTCCTTCCGCAACTTGCACTCGCACCCTCACCATCCCCGACGCGCGTTACCGCCGGTTCGAGCGGCGCGATTGTTTACGTTGCACCGCGGGCGGTCGCGCAAGAACTCATCCTTACCGTGCCGTCATTGCTCGAAGTGTTGTCGGAACTTGGCTAATAAGGAATCTAGCGTTGCGCAGGTGTCGAAGGTGCAGCGCGCGACAAGTCCCAGTGAAGTTCTTGGGTGCCACCGACGCCCGAAAACCGCAACGCGAGCCATTTCGTATCTCGATGAAGTGTAGGCTTGCCTTGCTCATCGACCCGCGGAAACGTGATGTGAAACACCTGCCGCCACAACGACGAGTAAGGATAATAACGACGCTCACGCGGAGTAATTTTGGAGACCCGTTCAATGGACGTGGGCTTTATCTCCGCCCCTTCGCTATCGGACAAGCGGACAATCCACGGACTCTCCGCTT
>JAHFDX010000705.1 GCA_023248785.1 Myxococcales bacterium | reverse complement strand
TCGGGAGATGCGGCACCGAGGAGGACGGCACGCGCCTTGTCAGCACGTGTAACGCGGGCTGCACCTTCCGCGATGTTCAGACACGTGCTCTTTGTGGCGCGGGTCGCTTCATCGCGGAGCTTCGCATCGCGGATATTTGCATCACGCACCGCGATGAGTAACTCGCGGGCGACGTGAAAAACTTCGAGGGAGTGATGGGGAAGAGGGCTTCGAGTGGAGGGAGGGCTCATGCCACCCTTGAGCGCAGACGGCGTGACGACGGCGCGTGAGTGACGGAAGCGTCGTGAAGCCGTCGGCGCGACGTGTGCGCGTCGGTGGTGTGAGCCCTCCCTCCGCTCGGAGCCCGGGCGCATTCCTGTGTGTTTCGGAAACGGAAACGGAGAGGGATACGGATACGGATACGGATACGGATACGGATACGGCGGACGTTTTACGGGCAGAGGGATACGGGTTCGAGTCCCATGGACAGGCGGCCTTTTGTTCGGTCACGCTTGGGATGTGCTCGTCGCGAGTTTTCGCCGAGGAAAACACAGGCACGGCCCACAACATCGGCCAGTTTGGACGCGCTTCCCAGTAAGCAACGCAGGATGTCGTCAAGGACGTGTTTGGCGCACGACGCCGCTCGCTGCGTAGAAAGCTCGATCCCGATCGCGAGTTCTGCAGCGTGCGTGATGGCGCGCTTGAGAACGACGACAAGCATGCTCGCCCAGATGAGCCCTTCGGCGATCGCCGACTTCTCCGTATCGAATCGGTGCAAATTCGCGTGCGATTTGCATTCTTTGAAGAGCAGCTCCACCTGCCAACGCAAGCGGTACAGCTTGCCGACTTCTTGCAGAGAGAACTCCCTGCGCTCCAGATTTGTATGCAAGTAGACGAACGTTTTTTCATTGCGGCGACCGCGCTTGTACAGCGCGACGAGACGACCGTGATACGTCTCTTTTTCCGCGCCCATTCGATCAGAAGGTCGACGCTGTGCGATGGCAACACCTCCCAGGAGAGAGGCTTTCCTTCGAGATGCCACAGACGCCGGCCACGCATGTCGTGCGCCCCTCGAACGATCGGCCGGATCGTTTTCTTGCCACGAACGATGAAGAACGCACCTGCGCTCTGCATCTCTAGGAAAAACTGGCGATGCTCGTAGCCGCGATCTTCGAGCAGGAGGCAATCGCGGAGTTCTTCGGCCACAGGGCCGAAAGCGCGCTCAGCTTCTTTGTCGGGCGCCAACGTGATCTGGATGGGATTGTCCTCGAACGCGCTCATTGTAACGTGCAACTCGACAGCGGCCGGAGAGACCTTCGTGAAACGACCGGGCCACTCCTTCTTGAGCCCGTCCTTCAGCGCGAACGAACTTCCGTCGTGCAGCAGGATGTCACGGAATTTTCTGAGCTTGCTTCCGAGTCCGGCTGAGCCGGCCGAGCCGGGCGCGTCATCTTCTCGAGCGTGCGCTCCAACAGCCGACGCATGAATTCGGGAAACGCCGCCTTGCGAAGCTGATTGTGGAAGGGCTTGTACCGAATCGACAGCCCCGTGAATGCGTTGAACGTCCGAAGAATATCGGCGATCCACGTCGCCTTGCTCGCGCCCAGTGTCGACAGGCAGGCGACGACGAGACCCAGCGGCGTGATGTCGCGCAGCCGCCGCAACCACCGGCACTCGCGTGCAATTTGTAGCACTTGGGCCTCTCCAAGCGTCGCGATCAGTTGTTTCGCGATGGACGTCGCGTCGACTCTAGTGGCACATTTATCGGGCATTGAAGGTCTCCTGGGCGATTGGTCAGCAACCTTTGCCTTAGGTGACTTTCAATGCACTTTGCACACAAAAACACGCCGGGCTCGCAAGCGATCGATATCGCTGTGGAATAAAGATCCTACCTATGAGCCTTTGGCGACACGGCCTGCACCATCCACCGTGAAACCCGGGGGGAGGGTGCGTTTGGCTTCTGTGCGGTCGGCTTCGGGGATGGTCCAACCTCGTACGGCGAGGCCTTCGGCGATCTTGTTCTTCACGCGGAAACTCTCCTCGGCAGCGAGGGCGTGCACGAGGGCCGATGCGGTGGCTTCGTTTTCTTGGGCAAGCGTGGTGACGACGGCGTGGAAGCGCGCCGGCTCGTTCACGTCTTCCAGGAAGGGCTCGACCGCGGGCACGATCTTCGGGTTTTTGTGCTCTTCCAGCTCTGTGAGAAGCTGGATTTTGGGGTCGACGAATTTGGAGTATTCGGTGTCCCACTTGGAGAGCCAGAGGACCAGCTCGTCGACGTAGGCGTCTTCGTCGAGGAGCTCTTTGAGGATTCGCATGGGCCAGGCGAGGCTCTCGGCACGGGCGGCGAACGTTCGAACGGGTTCGAGCGCATCGCTGCCGGCTTTGAGAACGCCGTTGAACGCGACCTCCTTTTCCTCCTGATCCGTGATCGACGGGTCCATGTGGAACGTGAAGCGCTTGAGAAGTGCCGTCGCGGCGTCGGCGGTGCCCATCTCGGCGAGGGCCGTGAGCGCCTCTTGCCGATCATAGTTTTGCGCGCGCTTGTTGCCGGCGGCCTCAGC
>JAHFDX010000704.1 GCA_023248785.1 Myxococcales bacterium | reverse complement strand
GCTTCTCCGTCGCGCTCGTCACGGGCCTAGGGATGCTCGACGTTTCGAAACTCCATGGCCTTTGGGCACTCAAAATTGTGTTTGGGCTCCTAGCCATCGGCGTAAACGTGTGGTGCGTGTGGCCTGTCATGCGCCGCGTCCGCGCATTGGATGCGCATGACGACGCGGGCGTTGAGAACAGCTCACGCAAGATCAAACTCGCATTCGCCCTCGGTGTGCTACCCGGTCTCGGTGCACTCGCGATAGGGGCACACTACTTGGGTATATTTTAGCTGGGTATATTTTAGCAGCGTTGATGTTCCGGCGGGCGTAGTCGGGGAGGCCGGATTCGAACCGACGACATCCAGCTCCCAAAGCTGGCGCACTACCAGGCTGTGCTACTCCCCGAATAAGGAGACCCTTCGATTACCACAACCGTGGTGGCTTTGACTACGCACTACGCGCCCGTGCGAATCGCGTCGAAGCTCTGAACGACGCCGAGCGGGGAAGGCTTCAGCGCCACATAAAGATGCTTTGCATCGGTTTCGATCGCGCGGATCGCGATGATGGGCGTGAGCACGCGAAGCAGCTTGGCCAACTTCTTGTTCTTGGCCAAACTTGGAACCTTGAGCAAATCGATCGTGATGCGATCGCCTTCGGCCGACAGCAAAAACGGCGGTCGTTTTGGCAGGAAATTGACTAAATTTCCGGGCTTGCTGAGGTCGAGTGCGCCGGACTTGATGAGCATTGCGACGGGCGTTTCTACGTCGGCTTCTAGCGCGAGCTTCACGTCCTGTAGCACGAGCGTAATTTGCACACTGCCTGGAACTGCATCGACGCTGTCGATACGAATCGAAGCGCTTGCACGCAAGGGGGTGCCCATCGCGTCGACGGACGCCGAGAGCCGCAGAGCTGGAGGAACACTTTCGATTTCAATGTTTTTTGGCGCCTTCGGAGGCATCGGTAGTTCGTGGGTGAGCCATCGCAACCCGTCGAGCGGCACACCGAAGCGCAGGCGCACCGCGTTTAGGAGCGCGACGAGAAGTTCCTCCGGGTGCTCGCGCAAGTAACCAAGAACAAATTCTGCGACGCGCTTTGGATTAAGCATGCATACCCGAGCATATCAGTATTGGCGCGGTGGCAACCATACGCGCGGTTTTTCAACCGGACGCCCAAGTGATCGTTCGACTCGAGCACGTAGCTTCGTAAGTTCTTGCCGGAGGGGGACGATGTATTCCTCGCTCACGGTTGCCTCGCGATTCTTGGTGGCGCGCGCGGTATGCCACTTGGAGAGGCCGAGTTTTGCGGCCGCACCAACGAATGCCCGCCCTGCTGACCCGCCATAGTTGAAGGTCGCCTTGAGACTGCCAAACGCGGATGTAGCAAGCTCCAGTTCGTAGGGTGTCAAAAACCCGAGCAGCACTTCATCCTTCAAGTTGTCGCGAATAATGCGGCCCTTGCGCCGCACAAGAGTGACCAAGATGAGGAGGAATGAAAACACCACCAAGAACCACAGCGGAAGCATGACCATCACGAGCATGCCCGAGAGTGTCGCGGCGAAGTTCCACACGAAGTGGAGGAACGCCGCGAAAAAATAGCCACCGATGGGCCCAAGCCACTTCCAGTGTCCGGCCCGCTCGCGCGCAAGCCCAAAGCCAATGCCCGTCATCGAGGTGTAAAGAGGATGGCCCCAAGGCGCCAAAATGCCGCGTAGGAAGAACGTGGAAAACAGGGCACCCTCGTGGCGAGTGTCGATGATTGCCGCGCGTGCATAGTACGTGATGTTCTCGACGGCCGCGAATCCAAGGGCGACGAAGGTCGCGTAAATGATTCCATCGACGACGCCGTCGAATTCGCGCGAAAAAAAATAGAACATCGCAAAAATGCCCAAGCCCTTCCAGAACTCCTCCGTGAGGGGTGCGGACACGCAAGCGGACATGAACGAGCCAAACTCGCGGCCGCCGATTGCCTGGGCGACCTCATGTACGAGTGTGTTGATGAGTCCGGAGAAGCTGATGGCAGCGCATCCGCCCCACGCAAGAACCAAAAGCAATGCCCACAATGGCTCTGGGTCGAAGCGATCGAGGATCCAAGGAATCCACAAGTAAACGAGGAGCGGAGGGAGCGCGAGCACAGCGCCGATGCCCATCGCTTCGAGTTCACCGTGCGAACCGAAGAGCGCAGGCCCGATGAACATAAACGCGATGAGGAGGGCCCCGACGAGCATAAGCAGCACGTAAAAGACGATGCCGAACATTCGGCGCGTCTGTTCTCGGCTGCGCGCAATGCTCATCCGGGAAGGGAAACGATGGGGGTTTGCCGGCACCACGGCGATCGAGGGTACAAGTCTGCGCTCGGCATGTCATGCGTTAGAGCTTGGCAATCCCGTCCCATGCCGATGCGATTTCCTCGGCGGTCCACACGCTGCTTTCATCTTCCTTGAAACGTCCTGTGCTTTCCACGAACTTGAGCGCGTACATTCTTGCTCCGGCCGCGGCAAGAACGTGCCCTGTGCGATCACCGCATAAATCGCTCGCTAAAAAGAGCACCGCGGGTGCGACATG
>JAHFDX010000703.1 GCA_023248785.1 Myxococcales bacterium | reverse complement strand
GTCCGCCGTACGACGGTCTTGCCACACGATGGCTCGATGAATCGGGGTTCCCGTTGCGCGCTCCCATACGAGCGTCGTTTCGCGCTGATTTGTAATTCCTATAGCTACAATTGACGCGTCTTCAATCTTGCCCTTTTCCAGCGCAAAACGAACGGCGGTTTCGACACTGCGCCAAATCTCGTCGGCGTCATGCTCCACCCACCCCGGGTGCGGAAAGTGCTGCGCAAACTCGACGTTGTGCCGGCTTACGCTCTGTCCGTCGAGCGTCAAGACAAGAGCCGTTGTGCCTGTGGTGCCTTGGTCGATTGCGAGCAGGTGCTGAGCCATGCCGGAAAGGTATCTACTTGTTTCGGATTCGCCCAAACAGAAATGACACGCAAAGAAGAAGAGCCGATGCACCCGCCACGACAAAACACGCGCGTGCCCACGCTGTGTCCCCCGCCCTTCGCATGGCGAACCCTTCATACGCTGCGAAGATGCCGATAGCTGTATAGATCAACTGTCGAACCGACGACTGGAGCGCACGCGCAGCTTCCGGCAGTCCCTTCACGCGCACCTCAACTTGGCCGCGCATGGATTTGACAAGGTACTTGCGAATCGCATCGGGAAGCGTGACCGCGCTAAGCGTTGCGTCCCGTACGCTCGCAACGACGACTTGCGTCCAGTCTTGCCCGGCCAACAAGAAGTCGGTGACGTACGGTTCCACGATTTCCATGGGCTTCTGCCCGGGATCAAGCTGCGTGCAGCAGCCATAAAGAAGAAGAAGCGTTCGCTCGAGAAGGACCCAATCTTTCGGGATGTGAAAGGCTCCCGAAATTTCTTTGAGGCCGATGTTCATGCGGCGCAGGTCGAGCAGGTTTTCGAGGCCCTGCTTCGGATCGATGCGAATGTCTTTGAGGTTGAAGCTCTCGATCTTCACCTCTTCCTGAAATCGCTTATGGAAGTACTCGATAATGCGCTCGCTCACTTCCTCGTCCGCGGTACGCGACAGAAAACCCATTTTTCCAAGGGCCGTTACGAGTTTCTGCGTATCCCTTCGCAGGACGCCCATGATGAACTCCGGGATCCCATCGCGCATTTGAGGCGACAGCTGGGCAACGGCGCCAAAATCGAGAAGCACAATCGTGCCATCAGTCTGGACCAAGATGTTCCCTGGGTGCGGATCGGCGTGGTAGTGCCCGTCGACGAAAATCATCTGGCAGTACAGCCGCACAAGACGCCTCGCCACGTCGGTTCGGTCGATACCCATGGCATCGAGCGCATGGAGATCACTGACCTTTACGCCATCCACAAACGCCGTCGTAAGCACGCGCTTCGTCGAGAGTTCTTGCACCGGTATGGGGAAGACAACGCGCGGATCACTTTTGAAATTTGCAGCAATTTTCTCGATCGACGCGGCTTCTTGGGAAAAATCGAGTTCTTGTTCGAGAAGCTCGCGGACCTGGTGGTAGTAGGCGTCGAGCCCTTCGATGGGGAAAAACCAGCGGACGATGAGAAGAATCCTGCGAATGATTTGAAGATCGATCCGAACAATTTCGTCGACAGCTTGATGCTGCACTTTCACGACAACACGACGGCCATCCGTGAGGCGAGCCTCGTGCACTTGGCCGAGCGACGCACTTGCAATGGGCGCCTCGTCGATGAACGCAAACGAACGAACCTTTTCGTCACCGAGTTCTGCACGAACGCGCGCTGCGACCTCGGCAAACGGTCGCGGGGGAACTTGATCCTGAAGACCCTCAAGCTCGATGCGAAACTCATCGGGCAAAAAATTCGCCAGGATCGAAAGGAGCTGCCCGACCTTGATGAAGAGTCCTTGCAACACCAAGATGCTGTCGTAGACGAGGCGTGCATTCCTTTTGTGAACGCTCCCCATCGTCGCATGGAGCCATTCGGAGCCGCGCAAGCTGCCCATCGTGCGAAACCAAATGTAACTAAATATGACACGAAATGTCGTGACGTAGGCGCGTATGAAACGCCATCGACTCACTCCTTGCGAGCGATACGCCAATCCTGGCGCACGCTCCGATCGACGAACGGGCAGACCTTCCGAAACGGGCGATGGTCCCAGCTCGGCGGACTCACTCATGCGCACAACGTACGTCCGCTGGTGCAGCGGATCCATGGAAACGAGGTACTAGTTGCGCATGTCATCCTTCGGCGAGCTCAAGCGCCCGGCGATAGAGCGCGTCGTGCGCTATCGGACGCGCGTCGCGAATGGCTTGATGATCGCGGGTCGGATGAACGCGATTGGTGAGCAATGTCACCACCGTCTGTGCGTCCGGATCGATCCAAAACGACGTACCTGTAAACCCCAGATGGCCGAATGCGTTCTTTCCCATCAAACCACCGGCACTGGACTTCTCTTCGCTCTTCCCATCGAAGCCCGCGCGCATTGTGCCGCCTTCGCGCGCGACCACAAGGGGAGAAACATCGTGGGATCCCCATGGCGTTTTTCGTCCGTGGAGCGCATCGAGAAACGTGGCGGCAAATTGAATCACGGCACGGGCAGTACCAAATAATCCGGCGTGACCGCTCGCTCCCCT
>JAHFDX010000702.1 GCA_023248785.1 Myxococcales bacterium | reverse complement strand
ATCGCCCAGGGCGACCATCAACACACCGAGACCACTGCAATCACGCGCAATGCCACTTTCGCACGTGGGCTTCCAGATGTTGACGTAACTACGAACCTGATCGAGATCGACCCTAACTGTGGGATCGACATACCCGTGAACGATGGCGCACGCGATTACGTCACCCTTGAAGCATGCACGTTTGAACATCCAAGTAGAGCGTACCCAATCCCTGGGAACTCCCTTCCCCATTTGGAGCATGGCTGCAAGCCACGTGCAGCGTGCTTCTTCCAGCTTGCATGCCTTTTCGTAGCGATGGATCGCGAGCGATTGGTTCTTTGGCGTTCCAAGGCCGAACTCAGACATATACGCGGCGTTCGAACACCCCACCGAATCTTCGCCATCGCATGCCTTCTTGAACAATATGGCTGCGAGTGGCAAGTCCTTCTCAAACCCCGAACCACCCAGCGCAAGCAAACCAAGATCGCTGCATGCGCTACGCGCACCGCCACGGCACCCTTTGAGGAGAACCTTTGCAGCGTGCTTAGTGTCACGTCGGACGCCCTGTCCCGTCACCAGGAGGTTGCCTATTTTTGCACAGGACTCCGCACTTCCATCTGTACACCCGAGCTCGTAGACGGGCGCAGCTCTCGCGGCATCGGGCGGAGCCCCAATGCCACGAATCAATATGTCGCCGAGCAATGTGCAACCCGCGGGCTCTCCCAGCGTGCACGCACGCCTGGCGAAGAAGTTGGCGTTCCCCGGCATCTTGGGTGTGCCATCGCCACGAATGACCATGAGCGAAAGCTTGGCACAGCTCGTGGCATTGCCCGCAGTGCATCGAGAAAAACATAAAGCGCCTTGGCCATAACTGCACTCGGCGGGTACGTCGGAAGCAGGTCGCGTACACTTGCCATCCATTCGAACGAGAGGTTTCGGGCACGTATCGGCTAGCTCGGGCGCTATTGAGGCCTCGGTGTCCCCACGATCAATTGGCAAGAGTTCGATACGAATCACCGCGCCACACTGCTTGGGGGCGCGGTGCGCATCCGGATCGGCACCCTGACAATCCGACAATTGACCATCAACAAACCGTATCGTTCCCCGCGTCTGATGCCCGCCTCCTAATGCCATTCCGAAAATCTCGGCGGCTGCTCGCGTGCGCGTGCGTTCACCCTTGTCCATGGCAAAGGCGCCCACAATCGCGCCTCGCACCACATGACTCGCCCTGTCGCACGCCTTGCCACCTACTAAATCGTTCGTCGTGACGTGCTTCCACGTGCTGCGCAGCTTCCCCACCATCACCATGGCAATGTCGAGCGTTGCACCTCGCTCCAAATCGCCGCCGAGTTTGGCCACAAGCCCAAGCCCGCCCAACGGGAGGTTTGCACGAATGTCGTCGGCGGTTTCAAGCCGCACGACACGCTCGCGACGAGTCATCCCCATGAAGTCATAGGTTCCATCGACCCGGCAATCTTGGAGAAGTTGGAAGCCCGCTTCGCTGTAAGACACGACGACGAGACCGTCCTTCATGGCCACTTCAAGATCACCGCGCTGCTCTGGATGCCAATCGACGATCATCGGATCGAGGTTGCCTGACACAAACTTCGTACCCCTCGGCATTGCCTCGAGACTCGGGCTCGGCGGCAAGCATGCACCGATAGTGAGAGCAAGTATGGAGGCCTTCTTCACGTTCATTTGTCTCTCTGCATGCAAAGGCGCACTGCGATCGAATGCAGCATGCTCGGGACCTAAAAGGTCGTCGTAAAGCCAACTTGAAGCAAATTCGGCGTGCCGGTCACGAGGGGAACCCATCGGTTGGCGGGGGCCTTCGCGATGGTCTTGTCGCGGGATGAATTGCGTCGCGCGAGTTTCCGGTTTGCTTGGGAGTCCGATATGAACGCGTCAACCGACATGAGTGCGCCAGAAAGACACATAAGCCCCGTTACGCTCGCAATGACACCGGAAGGCGGCGACTCGTCCGCAACGCCAACGCCCACGAGAGTCGCCGCTCCCGCCGCCGAAAGTGCGTACACGGTCCATGAAGCCATACGCACAGCGGGGATCCCATTCACGCCAGCGCTGTCACGCGCCGAGGCTCCTCCTGCACTAATGAGCGGAACACTCGCAAGATGAATAGCGGTGGCGGCAGAGCCAAGCGGAAGAGACGGAACAAGGTCGCCGCGCGTCGCTTCGGCGCCGGCCCCAAGTCCGAGGACGGTCATGTACGACACCAATCCGTAGATGCCCGCGCCGTACGCCCAACCGGTATCGAGCGATGCTCTCGAATCTGTGGATGGCATTTTAGGAGGCATCTCCTCGGAAGACGGGGCCGGTGCGTTACTCGAACGACTCACGCATTGATAAGCGACACAAAACGTATACGAGGGGCAGTCGACATGGGATGAGCAGGGTACCGCTGTTTTTCCGATCGGAGGTTCAAGCGCAGGCACGGGCGTTATGAGTTCCGGAGCCGTAGGTCTCAACACAACCTTCTCGGTCTTGTGCGGAATAGGAACGAGAAAGAGTTGGAGCGGCGAGCGGCAACCGTGATGCGGCTTTCCTTCCGT
>JAHFDX010000701.1 GCA_023248785.1 Myxococcales bacterium | reverse complement strand
CAAAGATCATCACTACGGCCCGGCCTCGATCGGTTTGCGCAAACCATCGAAACCACTGTGTTTCTCATCGCCCCGCCCGGGCGTTCGCCCGCCAGGCGGCGTTATCTGATCGGTGCTCTAGCACACGCGCGATCGCTGCGCGTTCGCTGGTTCGGAGCCTCGCTCGCTTCCTAGCCATCGCTCGCTCTCGACGAAAACCACGCACTCCTCACCTTTTCGTCCAACGGAGCACGTCAAACACACTGATGACGGCGATGAGACTCAGGAGCACCAGCAGGCCTGCGGCATGAATCAATCCCTCGACCTTGGCGTTGGGCCGTCTTCGCGAAATGGCTTCAGCAGCTAAGAACATCAGGCGTCCGCCGTCGAGCGCGGCAATCGGGAGCAGATTGAAGGCTCCTAGGTACGCGCTTAATGCACCAAGCATGGTTACAAATTCACCGGCACCTTGGCGTGCAACGGCGACCATTTCTTCGGTCATTCGGAGCGGGCCGCCGAGCTCACCTTTTTCTTTGCCCGTGATCATTCGATAGATGCCGACGAACGTTCGAGCGACCGTGCGCGCCGGCTCCTTGAGCGCAAATGCGCTGGCCTGCGTGAGCGTCGCGCGTTCGAAGCGGATGTTAGGGCTCACCGTGACGCGAATGCGGCCCTTGTCAGGACCTTCGGCGAGCGGCGTGACTTCTTTGACGATGCGTTCGCCATTTCGCTCGAGCGTGACGACCAGAGGTCGCCCGGCGGCGGACGAAACGGCACGTGTGAACTGTTCTGTCGACGAAATGGCTTTTGCATCCACCTCCATCGCCAAATCACCCGCCAAGATGCCTGCGGTTTGCGCAGGCCCTTCCGACGCGGGTGTCAACCGCACGCCGTGGGGATCGATGACGGGGTTGCCCGTGATGAGGATCCCGAAAAAGAAAAAGATGGATGCGACCAAGTAGTTCGCGAGCGGTCCTGCCGCGATCGTAGCGATGCGCGCCCAAAGTGAACCATTGGCATAACTGCCCTTGTCGTTCGGATCGATCTCTTCATACGGATTCATCCCCGCAATCTGCACGTACGCAAGAAACGGAATGATCCCAATTTGGAACGTGGTGGGACTGTCCTTCGGTTGCCTGCGCCAAATGGTAGGTCCAAAGCCGATGGAGAACTTCAGCACCCGCATTCCGTAGAAGCGCGCGGCAAGGTAGTGCCCGCCTTCGTGGACCACCATGAGCAGTCCGAGCCCGAGGATCGCGACCACCACGTATGCTGCTGTATTAAGGTGCGCGGACAACCCAAGCCAAACGCCCATCCGATCAATATAGATACGGACCGAAAATCATGCACATGCCCAATTTTTGCCGGCAAAGGGTCTCTTATTGACGCCCGAGCCTGTGGTAGCGTGCGGAGCTCGGTTTTTATTGAAGGACGTGGCTCATGGCGAACAACGAAGCTTCGAATCAGGTGTCCATCAACTTGCAAGGTGGTGCGGCCATCATTGCGCCCGCGGGTTCGTTCCCACATGGGATCCCCCACAATGCGTTGGTCGTGATGCCGCTCGAGCAGGGGCATCCTGTTGAGAAGGAGATATTTTCTGGTCCTGTCGCCATCAAGATGGAAGACCTTTGGCCGAAGATTGGGTTCAACGGCCCGCCCGTGCAAGTTGACGACGATCAAGGACGGCCGGTGTGGATTGGGGTGGAGGACCTCCTCAGCGCAATCGAAAAGTCGGTGACCGAAGCGCCCGATGATCTGAACCGTGCCCGGTTCTTTGCTCAAAAGCTCATGGAGTTTGAGCGTTGGGAAAAGGCCGAAACAGTGCTCGCGCGAATTGTGGCGCGCGGGCTCGACGGTAACGACTGGCTCGCGCTTGGCGTGGCTCAGGCTGCGCAGAAGAAATACGAGAAGGCCGAAAAGACGCTGAACGGTGCACAGAATTTGCTGAAGACGGTTCCCTTACCGTCGCTGCACCTGGCCCGCGTTTCAAAAGAAAAAGGCGATGTTAAAGCTGCTCGAGAGTTTGCAGAAAAGGCTCTCGCGATCGATGGCAACTTCGTCGACGGGTGGGTTTACCTCGCGAGTCTCATCAAAGAGACCGAGAGCGAAGATAAGGCCATTAGCGTCATCGAAGAACTCGCCAACACCCCTGCGTACGGCAAGATCGCGGCACCCTACATTGCCCTCCAAGGTTTCTACGCTGGCGAAGAGCAAACGCGTGAGAAGGCGATTGTCTTCGCGAAGAAGGCCATGGATCGCGCGCCCGGAGATCCGCTTGCGCTCATTGTGCTGTCTGCGCTCTACGGGCAAGCCGGCAAGCTCGAGGACGTCGTGAAACTCCTCGCGCCGCAAGAGTCGCTCATGATGCGTGACGTGCGCCTTGCGCATAACTACTTCGAGGCGCTCTTCCAGCTACGCGATCTGAATCGCATCACACAGCTCCTTAACAAGCTCGCAAACTCCCAGGTGGCGGAAGTGAAACAGTTCGCCATGGAACGCGCGCGCGCAATCCAACAATTGCTCCAACGACAGCAGCAACAGTTGCCGGCGTGAGACACTTGTTCATGGTCGGGGGGG
>JAHFDX010000700.1 GCA_023248785.1 Myxococcales bacterium | reverse complement strand
CGGATGGCTAGCAAACGGCCGTAGCCACGTGTCGAAGCGAGAATCTGTTACGAGTTCGACCAGCGCCCTTGCAAATGCCCCCGCTCCGCCGAAGCCAAAGGCAGCGGCCGGATCGCCGACCGCGAGTTCTTCCTCGATAAGAACGCGCGTGCACCAATCGAAACCGAGGCCACCTGCGCTCGCGGGAAGATCGAGAGACGCAAAGCCCAGTTCCGAAACCCGCGCAAGAACTTCGGGAGAAAGCGCCCCACGAGCCTCATGCGCGCGTTGGCCTGGAAAAAGCACACCAGTCGCAAATTCACGCGCAACTATCTGAAGTTGCGCCTGGTCTTCCGTAGGGGAAAAATCGATCATCGGTCGCTCCGTACTGCAAGAGAGTGTGCGTTATGGCGCGCCACGTCAAACAGACTGTTTTCATCAACGGACATTTGCTCCACGATGGTTTGGTCCCTTGAAACGCATTGGATCCCTTTCCGTCAAGGCTCTAGACAATGGCCAGCTCATTCGGCTTTCGTATCCACCCTACGACGTTCTGGTCGCATGGCTCGACGGAAGACCCGTAGCCATCGAAGATGCGTGCAACCACGCCGGCGCGAGTCTCGTCGAGGGCGACCGTGTTCGCGATGATCGTTGTGTGAGCTGTCCACTTCACGGATACGTGTTCGATCTTTGCACCGGCAAGCTCATTGCTCCCGTTGGTGCATGTGCCGATCAACGCATCTTCGACGCACGGATCGAAGGCGACGAGGTCGTCGTGTACGACCCGTTTTTCCTTACAATTCGCTGAGTCTCACTCCCCAGGTTCAAGCAAACGCAAGCATGCCCAATGCAATCCATTCGGCGATAAGCGCGGATACCGAGCCTGCCCGTGCCACGCGTTGTGGCAATAGCGATGCATTCACAAGCCGGTGCGATGAAACACACCGGGCGAACTCCGCACAGGGACCGATAAGCTCCCATTCCTGGCCCGCACAAAAGAATCGTAGCCGCGCGTTTCGTCGGTCCTCGAAGTAGACGAACTTCGCCTCCTCCGATCGGACGAGCGCATCGCCCTTGCACCAGCGCCGGCGGACCGTTTCAACGGACAAGCGCCTGGGGGGCGACACGAGCGTGTGGTCAGGTTTCAGCTGGCTCGCAAAGCGCGCAAACGCCCGATCGATGGCGCGATCGCTCAGATCCAATCGACGAACCATTGCACGAACACGCGCTCGTGCCTGCTCGGTAAGAAGGCCCGGTTCATGATCGTCGCGAAGTTCTGGGTCTGCGTAAAGATCGCCGAGCGCCTCCTCCGTTGCCTGCGAACATAGAATCGCAGAGGTGAGTTCCGCGCGATTCGGGGATCGAAATCCGATCGAATACGTCGTGCATTCGCTTTCGGCGACGCCATCATGTGCAAACCCAGGCGGCAGATACAGCATGTCGCCGGGCAAAAGCACGTGTTCGGCATCGGGTTCGAAGTGCTCAAGGATTCGAAGGGGGAGATTCGGGCGAAATGTAACATGTACAGTCTTTTTTTCGTGGTAGCGCCAACGCCGCGTCCCCCGGCCTTGCAGGAGGAACACGTCATAACTATCGACGTGCGGACCGACGCCTCCCCCTTTCACCGCATAGCTCACCATCAGATCATCGACGCGCCAGTTGGGCACGAACGAAAACGCGTCGAGCAGATGTGCGGCTTCAGGGACGAACCGATTGACCTCTTGCACCAGCAGCGTCCAATTGCGATCATCTAGAGTTCTAAATCGCTCTTCCTCGAGAGGTCCGTAGTCGACGCGGAACTTCGTCCGTGTTCGGCAAACGAGCCGGGATTCGACCTCCGCCTCACACGAAAGCCCCGCAAGCTCGTCGGGTGTCAGCGGTTCACGAAAATCTGGAATAGCGCCTCGGATAAGGAGCGGGTGCTTTTGCCAATGCTTGCGAAGAAACTCATCGGGCGATCGCCCGCCTAAAAGGCGCGCAACGTCGAACATGCGTGCACATGCGTAGCACTCACACGAACAGCCGTCGTCCTTTCAAAAAGACATGGCGGCGATGCAGTGTTTTTTCGTGTTGCAGATGGCCACCATGTTCGAAGGAAACGCGGGATCGCAGTCGGCCGCGCACACCGCGTTGGCGCCATAAACCATCGCATTGTATTTCGAGTAGCCCGCCTTGTTGACCGCGATAGCTTGTCCACCATTGCATCCGCACAGATCCGCGCCGCGGAGCTGGCAGTCACTGTCCGTTGAGCAGTCAGAGAGTGTCGACTCGTCGACCACGAGCATGTCGCAGGCATTCGCGGTACACACGGCCTGAAGGTTCGGATTGCTTTGAGTCGCGCATGCAGGACAGGGAACGGCTCCCCCGCCGCAAAGTTCATTGCGAATACGGGACGCAGCGTCCTTATGGACCGCCATCATGTCACCTTTGCTTGGCTTGCTGCACACACCGCAGCAGGTACGCGACAAAATCAGGCACTCCGTCGGTTGAGAGCAGGGCGTCGCCTCGGTCGGACCTTTTGCGTCCTTGCCTGCTTCGGTCACGGCGGTGGCATCGACGGGCGTTCCACTATCCTTGGC
>JAHFDX010000699.1 GCA_023248785.1 Myxococcales bacterium | reverse complement strand
CAAAGAGTTCGCGGAATTGCGCTTCGTTGCGCTCGCGCCCACCATCTGTGACGGCGAGCATTTCCATGTCGAGGATCTTGTTAAAGTCGGGTTCGTTGCCGGGCTGGATGACACCGTCGACGATGAGCAACGTCGCGCCCGGTTTGGCCGCACGGTGGATGTTCTTCAAGATGGCGAGCGAGCGCGCGTCGTCCCAGTCGTGAAGGATGCTCTTCAAGATGTAGGCATCTCCGGTCACGTTGACTTCTTTGAGAAAGTCACCCGCCACGCGATTGCATCGGTTCTCGATGCCGCCCTGCTTGAGCAGACCGCCCGCGCCCTCTATGACCGTTGGGAGATCGAAGACGGTTCCGCGAAGTTTCGGATTTTTCTGCAACACGAGGCTGAGAAGCATTCCGTGCCCGCCTCCGACGTCCACCAAGTGCTCGACCTTCGAGAAGTCGTACGCTTCGGCTACGGCGGCACCCACCTGAGCGGAAAACCCGGTCATGGCTCCATTGAAAATCTCGGCCTCGTAGGGGTGCTTTTCGAGCCACGGCCACGCCTTCTCGCCGAGCGCAATTTCGAACGCGCTCTTGCCCGTGCGCACGGATTCGGAAATCTGCCCCCAAGCCTTAAGCACATTCGGAAGGTTGATAAACTGCGCCATGGCCCGCATCGAGTCCGGACGATCGCTTCGCAGAACTTCAGACGTGGGTGTGTTCGTGAAGCGTCCGCCATCGCCTTCTGCGAAAACCCCAACGCTTGCGAGTGCACGGAGGACTCGATACGTAGCATCAGGATTCGTTCCAGCTGCGCGAGCGATTTCCTCGGCAGTCTTTGGACCACTCGCAAGGTGATCCGCGAATCGATGTTCGGCGGCAACGGTGACAGTCTGTGAGACCCATCGGCCCGTGATGAGCTGCATCAAGTGTGCATGAGGAGGAAGTTCGTGGTGCATTGTCATTCTCCGTTCAGCGTGCGACCCGACCGCGATCGCGAATTGTGGGATCGGCGAGCCTACTCCTTTTGGCGACAGATCGATCCCGTGTTTGTCACGAAAGAAAGCGCTTCCTAGCGCTCAGGCGAGACGTGAAAAATCGGCCAGGCGATTCATGCACTGTGCGCCAAAAGAGAGCACCTCAAGGCGCTTTTTGGTAAAGGCGTCATTCGGATCATTAATGAGCGTGCTTGTGAAAATCGCGTCAAGCTCGC
Source organism: Myxococcales bacterium (assembly GCA_023248785.1). Taxonomy (GTDB): domain Bacteria; phylum Myxococcota_A; class Polyangia; order Polyangiales; family Polyangiaceae; genus JAHFDX01. The sequence goes on along the minus strand of JAHFDX010000699.1, from coordinate 1,366 downwards.
TTGCTAAGGTGGCGGCATGAGCCAACGCGCGGCGTACGGCTTGCTCTGAGTCGAGCGAGGTCGTCCGCTCTCTGGCTGTCTTCACCACATGGACGATGCGCGTGTCGTCTTTTGCGGAACCGACGAATGCGTTTATGTCGTGAAGGATGGGAGATGCTTCCTTGCTAATGCCACTGAGGCGTTTTGCGACGATGCGCGCTTTGTCGAGCCATTCCGCGTTCGAGGTCACCGCGTCATGAAGCGCACGCGCACGGATCATTGCGTGCGCGGGGAATTCAATATTCTTCTCGCACGAATCTGAAAGAACAGCGTCGCCCACAGCGTTTGAGGTTGCGAGTGATAGGACACCTCGCAGTCGTTCTTCAATGAATGGGTAAAGCTTGTCTTTGAGATCGAGCTCGGTGAGGTCCGTTCTAACCTTCGTGCCGGCGAGCGCCTTGTATGCGAGCTCCACGAGCGAAGGCACCCGCAACGAAACAAGGGAAGATACGCTGGCACTCGATTCAATCAAGATGCGCAACATGGCGATGCACGCTCGCCGCAATGCATAGGGATCCGCCGCCCCTGTGGGCGAAAGACCCACCGAAAAACAACCCACCAGAGTGTCGAGACGATCGGCCAACGCGATGACGACGGCAATCGCATCGCGCGCAACATCGTCGCTCGCGCCAATTGGCTTGTAGTGATCGCGAATGGCATCGGCAACGCGTTGGTCTTCTCCCCCGTTTTGGGCATACGCGCGTCCCATGTGCCCTTGAAGCTCCGGGAATTCACCGACCATCAATGAAACGAGGTCGAACTTGCACAGCTCGGCGGCGCGCGCGACGCGTGTCTTTTCGTCCTGGAGAAAACCAAGCTGGTCGGCAATGTCGGCCGCGAGAGAACGAACGCGCGCCACTTTCTGCTGCACAGTCCCAAGGCGATTGTGAAACACGATTCCGCCGAGCTTTTCGATCCGGTCTTCAATCCTCGCTTTCTTGTCTTCTTCGAAGAAAAACCGCGCGTCTGCGAGGCGCGCACGCATAACACGATCGTTGCCTTTCGCGATGATCTCTGGCTTCTCTGCAGTGTTCACCACCGCGATGTAGTGAGCAAGCAGCGTGTCGTCATTTTCCTGAACGCAAAAGTACTTCTGATGCCCGCGTGCTACCGAACGAATCACCGCCGCTGGGAGCTCTAGAAATTGCGATTCAAATGAACCAATGACGACATGTGGTTCTTCCACGAGCGATGCGTTCTCAGCGATGAGCGATGGCTCAGGATCATGCGTGCCGCCCGCCTTGCTTGCTGCTTCGGTCACGCGCTCCATCATCACGCGTTCGCGTTCCGCGCGGTCGACCAGCACGTGGCGTGCGCGCAAAGCCGA
>JAHFDX010000698.1:439-2564 GCA_023248785.1 Myxococcales bacterium | reverse complement strand
TATCGACGCAGCGAAATGTAACAGCATTGGTTTCGGATGGTGTGCGGTTCTTGGGCCCCGTTTTTGGAGAGGTCGCATCGGGCGAATCGGGCATGGGGCGTATGGCGGAACCCGAAATGATTGTAGATGCGCTCCTTTCGGCCCAGCGCGCGCAGGACTTTTTCGGTCGGCACATTGTCGTGACGGCGGGGCCAACCATCGAAGACCTCGACCCGGTGCGATTTATAAGTAATCGGTCGAGTGGCAAAATGGGGTTCGCCATTGCCGCCATGGCCAAGGCGCGCGGTGCGCGGGTTACACTGATTGCAGGGCCCGTTGAGATCGCGACACCGCTCGGCGTAGATCGGGTGCACGTGCGTTCGGCGGCCGACATGCAAGTTGCGCTGGATCGGGTGCTCGGAAACGATCTCAAGGGCGCGGATGCCGTCGTGATGGCGGCGGCCGTGGGCGACTACCGGCCTCGAGACGTGCGCGAGAAGAAGTGGAAGAAGCAGGGCGACTCCGTAGCTGTGGAGTTAGTCAAAAATCCAGATCTGTTGGCATCGCTGGGTGCGAAACGAACGGGAAGTACGCCCATGTTGGTTGGCTTCGCCGTCGAAACCGAAAAAGCGCAGCTGCTTGAGTACGCGCGCAAGAAGGGCGCCGAAAAACGCGTCGACTTAATGGTTGCCAACCTCGCGAGCGATGCCTTCGGTGCAGACACGAACCGCGCATGGTTCGTGGAACAAAATAGACACACCGAGCTTCCGGTGATGACGAAGGACGCGCTGGCCGATGCGATCCTGGATGAAATCGCGCGTGGAATCGCGGACTAAAGCCAGGCCTTAAGATCTGTTTCGGGATCGAGAGCGACCAACATCACTTCGGCTGAAATGGCGGACACGCTTGTGCCTGCGGGCGCGATGCGAATTCCGTCGGCGGTGCGGTACAAAATGGCACGGACGGCTTGGCAAGGGCGAAGGGCTGGTGTCGCGGACATGGGTGGCACATCAGATGACGCCTTGACGCGGGCCTCGTATGCAAGCGCGCCTGCGGGCGTGTGTTCGTCAAAGTCATCGCGAATCAGCTCCGGTCGTCCCGACACTGACCGTTGCATCAGCGATCGCGCGGCTTCGGCGTCGAGCGTGATCGTCGGCCGGCCGGGAGCCTCGGAAAAGTACTTTGTCGAGGGTGATCGGTCGAGTCCGTCGAGCGCGCTCTCGAGAGCTTCAGCTCGAGCCGCGTCCCCGCTGGCTTGTGCGGCATCAACAGCGCGTCGAACCCACTTGCGTGCGTCGTCGAGGTCACCACGGCGAAAGACGACGGCCGCCGTTGATAGGGCAAAAACCACGTCTTCCGAGTCGTTAGGCAGTGGAGCGGGAAGGTCGCCTTCTGTTCCCATGGCAGGTGATTATCGCGGAACTGGGGGGAATTTGCGAACGCGCTTTTTCTTGCAGGGGGAAGGCTTCACCCGTACGAGATTGCCATGCAGCTCGTGATCAACGGAGAGGCGGCAGCGGTTCCAGATGATCTCACGGTATTCGGTTTGCTAGAACACCTGAAGTTGGCGGATGTGCCCGTTGCGGTCGAGGTTAATCGCGAGATTGTTCCTTTGGCAGAGCATCGAACGCGGGCGCTGCATGAGGGCGATGAGCTCGAGCTCGTTCACTTTGTGGGCGGGGGTTGAGGCTACGCTTCGGCCAGTGCGCGCGCTTCGCGAACGAGGCGGCTCACCTGTTCGTGTGTCCGTTCGGAAAGAGCTCTCGCACGTGCCTTTGAATCGAAGGGAGCTCCGATGCACACGCCGACAACGGTCGATGGTGCGCGTGACAAGCGCGTGAGGTGCTGCATGAACGTTTCCTCCACGAACGCAGCGCCTCCGCGATAGGCGATGCCAACAGGCACGATCACCGCCGGCGTGTGCGTGACGGCCACAAACGCTCCGAGGTGAAACGGTCGCACCGTATCGTCGGCAAACGTTGTCCCCTCCGGAAAAATGTTCACGGTGTCGCCGGACTCGAGAAGACGCTTCATCATGCGTACGCTTCTCGTCCCACTGATCGTGTCACCACGCTCAACGAAAATCGTGCCCGCTGTTCGTGCAGCCCAACCCTAAACGGGCCACGTAGCAAGATCTGCTCGCGAG
>JAHFDX010000698.1:0-429 GCA_023248785.1 Myxococcales bacterium | reverse complement strand
GAGCACTCCCCCAAAGGTACGCAGCATGAGCCCGATGTCGATTGTCGACCGATGGTTCGAAACAACCAGTGCACCCGCGGGGCGTGCCGGTACGGCGCCTCGCAAGCGTACATCGACGTTAAAGAGCTGAAGCAACCCGTTCGCCCAACTTCCGACCCATCGATCACGCGTGGGGCGTGATGTATCGACCCGCTGTACGAGCGCGTGACACGTAGTCATGGCGGCAGTGAAGGTGCCGAAGCTTGCAACGCGATACGCTTGGCGAACGTCGATCATGGGTGCGGTTGTCATAGAAATCTTCGGAGGCCAAGACAAGCTACTTGAAGGGCCCGACGGCCGAAGGGACGTGTGAGCCAGGACTGGAGTTCAACCCGGACCGAGTGCGCGATGTCGGCCTCGAACTCGGAGAAAACATGATCGGCAAAGAGG
>JAHFDX010000093.1 GCA_023248785.1 Myxococcales bacterium | reverse complement strand
ACGCCCCAAAGCGATGATCACCCCCGCCGACCAGAATGGCGTTTGATTCGGCCGTCGCCAGCGCATTTTGAACATAGTTCTCCAGTGTCGGTCGGTGGCGCTCAGCGATGGCGCGGAGTGAGACCGCGAAAAGGACGCTGCAGACCGAAACAGCGGCGACGGAGCGAGCTCGACCCAGCTTCACGAGTTTGGAAGAAAGTGTGTCAAGCAGAGGCCCGGAGCCCGCAAAACCGATCACCATGGGTAACCAATAGAAACGCTCCACAATGTCGGCGTGCAGATCCTTTGGACTCAGGTTGAAGCGAGCGAGAAACAACGGGCCAGCGACTACGAAGGATGCCACTAACGTGATCCATCCGATGCGGCCTTGATTTGACTTTGCGCGACCAAAGGGGGCTACCAATACGGCAAGCGGAACTGCGGCCGAAAATCGCACTACGTGTGATACAAATGCTGTCCACTGATCGCCAATCCGGGGCGAATCGTTGACAAGGCCTAAACTTGTTGTTCCATATTCACGGCGCAAAAAATGATCCGAAAGGCCGCGCCACGTGTTTGTGTGGCCCCAGATCCACGCCTGGTTTGGATCGAGGTGGCGCGCAGCAGCAACCAAGTAAAGATAAGGTACAAGGCCCACTAGAAACACCGACGCAGCCGTAAGGCAACCGATAGCAAAACGTTTCGATTCGGAGAATCCACGCCAAAGTCCCCACAATCCAAGCGGAGCTATGAGCACGATCGAATGGTGATTCGACAATCCGAGTCCGGCGTATAGGGCGAGCAGAGCAACGCGGCGAACGCCGCTGACCCTATCGCTTCCAGCGGTGATCACGATGGCGAGTGCAAGCACGGCGTTCAGCGCGAACACTTCAGGCACGGTTGCTAATTGCCAACCTAACCTCGAAAATGCGCAAACCGATGTTACAAATATGGATACGTAAAGCGATGAGCCCCACGTACGGCTCGCTCGAAATACAAGCGCAACGGTGAGGGCTCCGCACAACGCAGTGGCAAGGGACGCACGATGTGCGGGCGAGAGGGCGGGAAGCCAGACGAACGCTCGAAGCCATAGGACATAGAGCGGGTAACCTGGTGGATGGGCCACTCCGCCGGTGGCCGCTATGGTGGCGAACTCACCTGAATCACCGCCTTGAACCGTACGTGCGGCGGTGGCGGTGTATAGGCAAAGGGCGAGTGCCCCTGCGAGAGAGGCGTAACGCCATTCGCGCTTTTCCGAAACCAACGTGGTCGTCAACGTGCATTCCATGATGGAAAAAAACACGCGCAGATCGAAATGAACTGCGCGTGTTTGATCCCTATGCGGGAAATTTAGAGTGAATTATTCGTCCGCATTCGTTTCGGCGATTGAGGGGGCGAGCTTGACCACGCCGTTTTCAACCACGCCGATGAGCTGGAAGGTTGAGTAGGTCGAGTTGGCGTTGAGATCGCCGATGGCCGACGCTGTGAGCACGGTACCAGCCGTCGAGGAGTTCGAGTCCGACGTGTAGTTGTACATGTAGTGTTGCGGTTGGGTGATTTGGAATTTCAAGCAAACGAACCCCGTTTGATTGGCACCTTCATCCTTGCGATAGTCGGTCGCCGCGCCAGTGTTGGGTTGATATTTCTTACCCTGCACGCTCGCGACCGCTGCTGGAACGGTGGCCGTTGCCGATAAGCACAACTGGTGCGCAAGGCTCGCCGTAGCGCCCGTTGCGAGCGGCACTCCGGAGTAGCTTTCTTTTTCCCACGCAGCGATGGATCCCTTCCCCATCTGTCCGAGTGAGTTGCGCGCTTCTGCAGTCTTGGCGCTCGCGAGGTACTTGCTTACGCCAACGACGGCGAGCACCGCGAGGACGCCGACGATCGCAACGACGATCATGAGCTCAATGAGGGTAAAGCCCTTGTTCTTATTACGAATTATGAACGTACGCATGCTCACTCTCCCTACTTTCTTTTTTGCTAACTGCCCAACTTCAAAGCGGCGCATGTGTGCGACGCATTTACTCGCCTTCTTTTTCGATAATGAGATCGTGCGTGTACGACGATCCGTACAGACGACACTCAACACCGTTGCCGTTTGTGTCACCACGCGCGGAAACCAAGAACCAATCCGTTGCTGATGCCGGAAAGGTAAATGTTGTGCCATTTGCTGTGATTGACGGCGGTGTGCTGCCCGCTTCACCGCCGACTGTTGCATACCCAAATGCAAGCGGACCGTCCGGCTGAATTGAAAGGATGCTCCAGTTCATGCCCGACTTGCAGTTTGTACACGAAGCGCCCCATTGCACCTTGAATGCCCCCGGCGCGGATGTCGGATAGGTCGAAAGCAGATCATTCGAGATATCGGCGTATTGTTGCGTTTCTGCGTGATAGCGCTCTTGTGCCGCACGAATATTCATGATCATTCCCGTGGCTTCCGACATTCTCGCCGACGAGGTGACGTGCGAATAACCGACGACGGCCAAAACCGCGAGGATTCCCATGATGAGCACAACCGCCATCATTTCCACGAGCGTGAACCCACGTTGATTCATCGTGGCGCGAAAGGATCTCACGCGACGAGGTAAAGCAGGGGACATGCCACCGGTCCTTTTGGTTGGAGCCGAGGCCGAGTACGGCCATTTCCCGAGGAAGTTGCACGCATGAGTTGGATTGTCGCGTGCGCCACGGACAAGAATTGTCACTCATTCAATGGGGACAAGGACAAACTTTGTTCGCGACTGCCGAGGTGTAGGCGTGGCGAATGAAAGGTGACAATGCAGTTATGTAACCGCTGCAGTGCCCGTTGATGGTCACTCGTCAGGATTGGTTTCAGCAATCGAGGGCGCGAGCTTCACGACGCTGTTTTCTACGACGCCAAACAGCTGAAACGTGGAATATGTCGCGTCACCATCGAGATCACCGATCGCCGACGCCGTGAGAACCGTGCCGATGGTTGAAGCGTTCGCGTCGGACGTGTAACCGTACATATAATGCTGTGGCTGTGTGAGCTTGAACTTCAGGCAGACGAACCCCGTGTGAGTGGCTGCATCGTCTTTGAGGTAGTCGACTGTCGCGCCCGTGTCCGACTGGTATTTTTTCCCCGTAATGCTCACCACAGCCGCAGGTACCGTCGCGGTTGCGGACAGGCAGAGTTTACGGGTCACGGTCGCGGTCGTACCCGTCGACAGAGGTGCGCCCGCATAGGACTCCTTCTCAAATGCCGCGATGGCTCCCTTGCCCATGACACCCAGCGATTGTCGGGCTTCTGCAGTCTTTGAGCTCGCGAGATACATCCGCGCGCTCGTGATTGCGAGGACCGCGAGAACGCCAACCACCGCAACTACAATCATCAATTCAATAAGCGTAAACCCGCGATCATCCTTGCTCGCGAACAAAGCGCGCATGTCGACCTCACTCGTGTCAGCCCTTCAAATGCCCCTAACGAACCCAAGTCACTTCACGGTCGATTCCTAAGTCTGCAGCCGGTATCGCCTCGTTTTAACTTAACGACCTTCTGGCACGCTGCGTAAGTGGCAAGCAGGTGTCGTGCCACACGGGCCCCACTCGTGCCGCATGGAAACCCTCACTCGTCGCCACGCGAGGAAGACAATATTTGTTCGCTCGGCGGTCCAAGGTCGCCATCGTCACTTTCCCCGACCTCAAGCGCCAGCTTTTGCATTCGATAACGTAGGCTACGAAGTGACACACCGAGCAGCTTCGCGGCGGATGTGCGCACTCCGCCCGTTCGTTCCAGAGCCTCCACAAGCAGACGCCGCTCGGCCTCGGCGAGCACCTCATCGAGGTGACAGCCGCTCTCCGGCAACGTGAGCAGGGATGGACCTGCAAGCGCTGAAGAACCGGAAAGCTCGGGAGGTAAGTCGCCAAGGCCAATGACGGGGCCGTTCGCCAGCATGACGGCACGCTCAATGACGTTCTCGAGTTCGCGGACGTTGCCGGGAAAGTTGTAACTACAGATGGCACGTTTTGCGTCTGTCGAAAATCCGCGAATACTCTTCTGATGCTCGGCGTTGCATCGTTCGAGAAACTGCTCCGCAAGCAAAAGCACGTCGTCCTGTCGTTCCTTCAGCGGTGGCACTTGAATGCGTATGACATTCAGGCGGTAGTAGAGGTCTTGGCGAAATGTTCCTTGGCGAACTTCGGATTCGACGTTCCGATTGGTTGCCGCGATTACGCGAACGTCCACAGGCTGCTCAGTCGTCGCGCCTACGCCGCGAACCTTCCGCTCCTGAAGCACGCGCAGCAATTTTACTTGTAGCGCCGTGGGCAATTCGCCGACCTCGTCGAGCAAGACCGTTCCGCCCTCGGCCTCGCGAAAGATCCCAAGTGTGCGTGATGTGGCGCCGGTGAACGCACCCTTGTCGTGGCCAAAGAGTTCGCTTTCCATGAGCGATTCTGGGATTGCGCCACAGTTAATGACGAGAAAGGGTTTGTCGCGGCGGTCGGAATAATCGTGGATAGCCCGCGCAATGCGCTCCTTGCCGGTTCCGCTGTCACCTGTGAGAAGCACGGTGCTGCGGGTGTTCGCGATTCGTTCAATGAGGGTGACAATGTCGCGCATCACCTTGGATTGACCGAGAAGTGTGCCTGGCCTTTCGCGCGCGATTTGCGCACGCAAGCGTGCATTCTCGGTTACGAGGTCGCGCTTCTCGAGTGCTTTAAAAACCAGTTCGCGAAGTTCGGACGTCGAGAACGGCTTAGCGACGTAGTCGTAGGCGCCTCGACGCATCGCCTCAAGAGCGGTCTCGACCGTCGAGTGAGCCGTCATGACGATGACCTCGGTTCGAGGGCTTCGACTGCGGGCGCACGTAACGATGTCCAGGCCAGTTCCATCGGGCATCATGAGGTCGGTAAGGACGAGCGCGTAGGGCTCAGGCGCGTTGGTAATTGCATCCACCCCGTGCTGAAAGCTGCCCTGAACGCTCACGGTCAGGCCCACCCGTTTGAAGAAAATAGCGAGCATGTCGCGAAGGCCAGGCTCGTCTTCAACAACGAGGATGCGGGCGTCCGATGGAGGTTGGCTCACAAGGACAGGGTATCAGGCTGGAGCGCCGAAATTGCAACGGACAATAGTGCCCCGGACGCATAGGCTTGCAGCGTGGATTCGCGCGATCGCTTTACCGCAACGGCGGATGCCTATGCCGTGCACCGACCGACATATCCATCCGAGCTCATTGATTGGATAACTCACACGGCAAAGATCCGCCCGAACAGTCGTGTCTGCGATGTTGGCTGCGGTACTGGGATCTCGACGCGCCTTTTTGCGAAGCGTGGGTATCGGGTTACCGGGATCGATCCCAATAAGGGAATGCTCAACAAGGCCCGCGAGCTCGGAGGTGCGGACTATCAACTCGGCGATGCCGCGAACACGGGCTTGGGTGAGGCGAGCGTTGAACTTGTGATCGCAGCCCAGGCGTTCCATTGGTTTGACGTCGCCACCACACTCTCCGAGTGGCGACGGATTCTCGTTGAAGATGGTTGGTGTGCTGTTTTTTGGAACGTTCGTGCGAATACGCCGTTTATGAAGGCGTACGAGACGTTGCTCAACACGATTGGTGACTACCGCGCGGTGCCGAAACCGTCGGATGCGATTGCTCGAATCGAGGCGTATCTCGGTCAACATGCTGCATCTCCCGTTGAGTTCTTGCATTCCCAAAGCCTCAATCGCGAAGGCTTGCTTGGGCGCGCGGCATCAAGTTCGTACGTGGCGCATGGCGTTACCGATCGCGCGGCGTTCGATCAGGAGCTGCTTGCTCTGTTCGATCACCACCAGCGAGACGATAGGGTTGAATTCGCCTACGCCGCGACCGCACGCATGTGGCCGCGCACATCCCTACGGTCGTAAAACCTTACGGTCGTAAAAACGCTGGCAAAATCGAGTGGTGCGCGGCGTTCTTCAACGGGCTTCCCGCCTCTGTCACGATCTTGAAATCAAGAGGATTGAAGCGCGCGCGACGACGAAATTCGGTCGTCGTGCCTGGCCATAGGGTTGTATTTTTGCCCGACGCGGTTTGATACCAACTCTTGCAGCCAGAGTTCCAAACTGTGTTCGCGAGTCGTTTCTGTATGTGCTCGTTGTAATTCCGTTGCACATCGGGAAGGACGTCGAGGTACTTGACGTTGTTTGAGTGGAGCATCTCGACGGCTTGAAGAATGAAGTCAATTTGCGACTCGATCATGAGCACCATCGAGTTGCTGCCAAGGCCCGTATTTGGGCCGACGATGACGAATAGGTTTGGAAAACCAGAGACCACGGTTCCAACGTACGCCTGCGCACCGGGCGCCCACTCCTCAATGAGAGATTGCCCATCGACTCCGCGAATATCGAACGGAGCGCAATCGTCTGATGCCTGGAAGCCGGTGCAGAGAATCAGTGCATCGACCTCGGCGCTTGTCCCGCTCTTTCCTACGATGGCCGATCCGCGGACCTGTTCGACGGCCTCTGTTACGAGTGACACATTGGGTCGCGTGAGCGTGGAGTAGTAGTCGTTCGACAGGAGGATCCGTTTGCACCCAAGTCGATAATCGGGAGTCAACTTGCGACGAAGTTCTGGGTCGGAAACGCTGCCGTGAAGGTGACGTCGAGCAAAGAACTCGCCGAGTCTCAGAAGTTGAGGTGCTGCCGTGAAGCCGAACGTGGCGAGTTCGCGTTTCAAAAAAATTCGGCGACGAACAAACTCTTGGGTCACTCGAAACCGAGCGAAAAGTTCTTTCTCGCTCACTTCGATCAATCGATCGGGCCTTGGAACGATCCACGGCGGCGTCCGCTGAAACACGTACAGGTGCTTTGCGACCTTTGCGATTTCCGGAACGATTTGAACCGAGCTTGCTCCGGTGCCAACCACCGCGACGCGCCTACCTTCGAGGGAATAGTTGTGATCCCACCGGGCGGAATGAAAGGCGTGCCCGGTGAATCCGTCGAGACCAGGAATGTTCGGAACCGAAGGACGACTGAGTCCTCCGCATCCCGAAACGATGGCGCGAGCTTCGAGTGTCTCGCCGTTGGCAAGTGCGACCGACCAAAGTCCCGTCTGCTTGTCGAACGACGCGCCCTTTACCTTTGCACCAAAACGAATGTGTGACCGCAGATTGTACTTGTCGACGCAGCGCCTTAGGTACTCCCAGATTTCAGTTTGCCTGGCGAACATGTGCGACCAGCCCGCATGGGGCTCAAATGAGAACGAGTACAGGTGTGACTCCACGTCGCAGGCAGCGCCCGGGTAGCTATTGTCACGCCACGTGCCGCCCACATCGCCTTCCTGCTCGAGCACGGTGAATGAGTGAATCCCCCGTTGTTTGAGCCGAATGGCCATACCAAGTCCGGCAAAGCCCGTCCCAACGATGAGTAGATGGTTACCCCCTCCTTTGGTTTCTCCCCCGTTTGCGGGGGAGGAAGCGAATCTACCGTTCGTCGTCATCTCTTCTCCAGGCGGTTAAATCATAGGATCAAACCCTACGCACATCGGGGTGTATGGTGCAAGTCGTCGTGCCGCGGTTTGGACGGCGCCTTGGTGGTGATCCACGAGCACGAATCCCCGGCCTTCCCTTGCGGCTGCCTCGCCCGTTGTTCCACTTCCGGCAAAGAAATCGAGCACCACATCGTTGGGGCGTGAATGAACACGCACGATGCGCCGTAGGATGCCGAGGGGTTTTTGCGTGGGATACCCAGTCTTTTCACGACTGTTGGTGGGCACGATGGTGTGCCACCACACATCGGTGGGAGTCTTCCCGCGCGCTGCTTTTTCAGGGGTTACAAGGCCCGGTGCCATGTACGGAATGCGATCGATCTCGTCGTAGTTGAAGACGTAGTTCGAAGGATCGAGCGCATACCAGAGGATCGTGTCGTGTTTGCAAGGCCAGCGGTTCTTAGGCCTACCGCCGTAATCGTACGACCACACGATCTCATTCATGAAACAATGGCGGCCGAGTATTCGATCGAGGGCGACCTTGATGTAGTGGACCTCTCGGTAGTCCAAGTGAACGAAGACTGAAGCGTCGGGCGTTAGGCAGCGACGCGCGAGCTCGATTCGCGGCATGAGAAACGCTTCGAAGTCGTCAAACTGATCTTCGTATCTACTGCTTTCAACGCGCTCGACATCGTAACGCCGCCCACCGAATCCCGCGCGCGTTCCTTCACTCTCGGACGCAACGACGCGCATGCGATCACGCCTTTGCGCCCGGCCTGTGTTGAAGGGCGGATCGATGTACATGAGCCGCGCGAAGTGCTTTGGCAACGACAAGAGGACATCGGCGTTATCGCCGTAGACGATTGAGCGCACGAGCGAATGCGAGCTTAGAACTTAATACCAGCCGAAACCCTTTTCCCTGCCACGGCATTGACGACGACGACGCGTGATTCGCCGAGTTCCGAGTTCACGTACTTCACGGTGTGCTTACCGGGACTCACAGTAGCCGACTTTGGTGTTTGACCCATGGAGGCTCCGTCGAGAAAACACATCGACGGCGGGATGGAGTTCATAGTGATTGTGGCAGGACCTGCCGCGGGTGCCTCAGCTGCCTTCTCAGGCTTCTCCGGTTTGTCCGGCGTAGCCGCGGTATTTGCTGGGTCTTTTTCCTTCTCTTTGCCCTTGGGCTCGAGGCGGATCGCAACGGTTTTTTCGGTCTTGCCGTCTTCGAACGAGAGCGTCTGCCGAAAGTCCCCCATCGTTGGCTTCGTCGCTTCGACGGTCCAGCTCTTGGTCGTATCAAGATCAAGCGATAATCCAGGGAAGGGGATGACACGTCGATCGGTTCCCGAAATGAGAAGGACGCTAGCGCCAAGCGTCTCGATGTTGATCGAGACTTTGCATTTCAGAACTTTGAGAGTTACATTTCCAAGCTCGAGGAGTTTACCTTCCTCAAGCGTGACGGACTTCTCGAGCGAAGCGAGCCTGTCCGAGCCAGAAATCTTGACGGTGTGCGTGCCCGCCGCGATGTCTTTCACGTCTTGAGGAAGTGGTCCGACCTCTTTGTCGTCGATGAACAACTTGAGGCCTGGCTGCGTTCCGGCGACGTGAAGTCCCGTGGCTTTCTTGGTGTCGCTCACCGTTCCTTGAAGCACGATGCTGATTGGCTTCGTATCGCCTGCTTTGATTTCAACCGTCTGCTCGTCGGAGGCGAACGACTCGGCTTCGGTCTTCAGTAGGTGCTTCCCGGCGGATGCTTCAATGATGCACGGCCGGGTGTCGCATTTCCTTGCACCATCCAAATAGATCGATACGCGATCGATTTTCTTTCCGTTCTTGTCGCCAACATCAATTTCAACTTTGCCAACTTTCGGCATCAGCATGAATCCGCCCACGCCTGCGAGCACGACGAGGCTCGCAATGGCGATGGCACCGAAGACCCACCGTCCTCCACTCGCTGGCGGACGAACCACCGCGGTTTGCTCCATTGGGTTCGGCGGAATGGCGGATGGCATCGCCGGAACTGCTCCCGGTGGAGCGGAACTCGGGTATGCCGGCGCAGTGACAAATTGAGGTGGCGGTGCGGGTACGGATGAGTAGGCAGGCACCGTGGACGGGGGTGGCAGTGGCGGTGGTGGCGGCAGTGACGATGGCCACGCCGGAGGTGGAGGTACTGCCATCATTGGTGCAACGCCAGCCGGAGGAGGTGGTGGCGGAGGCGTAGGCGGTGGAACGGCACCTCCCATCATCAGCGTGGCCTTTGGATTGTACGAGTGGGCTGCAATCGTTGTGGCGGAAGGTTCATCACCCTTGTCGAAAATATGGGTCGCTTCGTCTTCATCGTCCCAATCCATCTCGATGCCCGAACCCTCCGGGGATGTGGTGTTGGCCGAAGGTGTTGCGGCGGGCGTTGGGAACACGGGAGACGACGGCGAAGATGTTGTCGCGGGGAGCGGGCCCGATCCGCTGCGTGTCGGTGGCGCTACAGGGGGCAGGGTGCCGCGACCTGGCGGTGGGGGCGGCGGTGTTGTGCGCCCTCCCGGAGGAGGAGGTGGTGGCGTGGCTGGCATGGCAGGGCCGGGCAA
>JAHFDX010000697.1:1257-2573 GCA_023248785.1 Myxococcales bacterium | reverse complement strand
GGGAGGGTCGCTCCCGCATACAGCTCATAAATCCCATCGTTTCCTAAAGAATTTGCTGCCGAGACGTGAACGAGCACGAGTTGAGTAGCGCGGTCGACCTTGAGATCGAGATCGCTGCGCCCCGAAAACACCTCTCGAACGCTGCGTGATTTCAGATCCACGGCGCTAAGCACCCATTTTATTGCTCCCGAGTACTGGTAGAGCAGGGGAGCGACGGCGGCAGCAACGTAACCGGTCCCTCCCGTTGTACTGAGCGGATGGATGGTCGAATCTACCAGCGTTAGCGATGCCGAGTTCGTGGTGGGGCCCCCCTCGGCGGAGTCTCCATTTCCTGCGAGTACGTCTCCGTTGACGAGCACAACCCCGTCATCGCCCACCCACTTCGCTTCCAGAGAACCGGGACTCCATCCGAGAATTTTCTCGGACGTTCCACTTCGGAGCGCGAGTCGGTGCTTGCCACTGTTCTCTGTGTACACAACAGCGATTTTGGATCCGTCGTTCGAGCCGGTAAAGCTCGCAACGCGCCAACCACTCGGTGCCTCCAGGGGTTCCAGCGACTGCGACGGGCCGCGCACGACGATATGGTTTCCCGCCGTGCGTCCCATAGCGACAATGGAGTCCTGCCCAAGGGCGGTTGGTTGTTTCAACGTAGTGTCATGCCAAACCTGCCCATTCGCGCGCACAATCGTCAGACCATCCTCCCGTTCGAACACGAGGGATCCGTTTGGCAATTCGATCATGCTGCGCCGTTCTTGGCGCCCTACCACGTAGGTGTAGAGCGCCAAGTTCGTCAACGGGATCTGCGCAACCAACCCGCCCGACGCATATAAAACGTTGGCCTCTGTTTTTTCCGGACATTCGGTATCACCACACGCGACGAACCGTTGCGATGCCTCGTACAAGAAAGGACCGTGGAATCGTGCGAACTTCAGCACGTGGGATCCGTGATTCGTTGTCGCTTTGGTGGGTTTCAGAAATCCCGGCGTTTGAAGTCGGGTTGCATCTTTAGGTCCCATGACAAACGACGCTCCGTCTATGGTTTCGAAACGGATGGATCCGTGAAGTTCGCCTACTTCCAAGGTTCCGGGTTCGGTGGACAGGCGAGGCAACGCACTGACGGACAGGACTCGAGACAGATCGAGAGCGAGGAAATCAATCGACGATTCGCGAAACATTACGATGCGGGTTTGTCCGTCTCGGTCAACGAACTTTGGTGCGGGTATTTTGGCCTCAATTGCATTTGTCCGGACAGTCGCTTGTCCCTGCGCGTTCAGCGTCACGAGATCAATGGTCGTGCCGTACAGCAACAGTGCATC
>JAHFDX010000697.1:0-1247 GCA_023248785.1 Myxococcales bacterium | reverse complement strand
GCGGGGCGAGATGGCGAGATTCGTCGCTTGTGTTGTTGTCACAGTCCGAGCCGAGGCATCGTTTCGAAGCCGCAACATCACATTGGATCCATCTTTTCCGGACTCGAGCCACGCCATATGCCCGCAGCCACTGATGGCGTACGCTTTCACGGGCAAAGAGGAGATGCGCATGAAGGGCGCCGTCGTTGTGCCGGCTCCACAGATCGATGCGAGGCGCGATGTTTCGTCCGGGGGCGAGAGGGGTGGAGCGATCGACTCCGGGTCCGATTCGAGGCGACCACACGAAGCCAAAGCACACACGAACAAGAGGGACCATTTCATGCGTCGCACGCAGAGCAATTTGTGTGCCGTGTGATTCAACGAGGATTCAAGGGAAATTCGCGTGTTGAGTGTGCCAGCCTGGCTCAATTCCGGGGTCAACTTAGCGCGAGCATCCGATCGATCGGGGTTCGCGCACGTGCGATGAGGTCTGGCTCCATCTCAATCGCGGGCGTCAAATCGCGCAGCGATAGATACACTTTTTCGAGCGTGTTCATCTTCATGTAGGGGCAGTCGTTGCACGCGCAATTCGCCTCGGGTGGGGCGGGGATGAACGTCTTATGCGGCGCCTTCTTTTGCATCTGATGCAAGATGCCGCTTTCCGTCGCGACGATGAACTCGTTCTTGTCGCTTCCGACGGCATAGTTAAGCAGTGCAGTCGTTGAGCCGATGAAGGTCGCGCGCCTGAGCACCGGCTCTTCGCACTCTGGATGCGCAATGATCTCGGCGTTCGGGTGTCGCGTTGCAAGCTGGACCAATTTTCGTTCGCTGAACGTTTCGTGAACGATGCAGCTGCCTTGCCAGTGGATCATTTTTCGGCCGAGTTTTTTCTCGAGCCATCGGCCCAGGTTCTTGTCCGGCGCGAAGAGAATTTCGCGATCCTCTGGAATCGCACGCACGATCTTCTCCGCGTTGGACGACGTGCAAATGTAATCCGAGAGCGCTTTCACTTCCGCCGTGCAGTTGATGTATGTGATCGACACCGCATCGGGATGCGCGCTTCGCCACGCTGCAAATTTATCCGTCGGGCAACCGTCGGCGAGCGAGCAACCCGCCAACATGTCAGGGACTACCACCGTACGCGAAGGGTTTAGGATCTTCGCGGTCTCTGCCATGAAATGAACCCCCGCGAAGCAAATCACGTCGGCCTCAGTTTTCTTGGCGGCTTGCGCGAGTTGTAACGAGTCGCCTAAGAAATCAGCAAGGTC
>JAHFDX010000696.1 GCA_023248785.1 Myxococcales bacterium | reverse complement strand
GCTTGCATACAAGTCGCCGCAGGCCGAGACACCGTCCTCCACGTTTCACATCACAGTCGACGTCAAAGCGCCCGCGGCGAAGCTCGGAGAGAGATGCAGCAACGGGACGCTTGGGACGCCGCTCGTCACTTGCGCAGCTGGCCTCGAATGCACCTATTCGGGATCGACAGCACCTGCGGGACCCACGGGTGGAAGCTCCGGCAAAACAGGCGTGTGCACGCAGGCTCCCGCTTGCCCTGACGCGAAGGACAAATCGGTAAACTACAGCACTCACGACCCGCTCGAGTGCGCGGTCATGACGTTTGCCTGTGGCCCTAACGCAACCGCTTTCAACAATTCATGCGGCTGCGGCTGCATTTCGAACGGAGGCGTACAATGCGGTGACAAAGTCTGCGCGGTCGGAGAGATCTGCGATGTGCGTGAGACGTCGCCCATCACATACCACTGCGTCAAGTAAGTTGATCATGCGGCGGAGTGGCAGCAGCGCAAGCCAGCTTGGAGTTGGCGGTGAACTGCTGCACCCGATCGCTTCACGACCGTCGCGCCATGCCGAAGTGCTCGAGAGCGCGCGTGGCCACCACGTCACCGCGCTCCGAGTGGAAGTTGATCGTCTTGCCTGCTGATCCGGACCTTCATGTGCTTTCGGACATCGTGCGGGCCTCGCATCTGGACCCGATCATGGCTTCTTCAAGTACCGAACAATGTCGACTGAAGGCGGCATTGCTGCATAATTCGAAAAGAGCTGCACGCTGCCGTCACCGAGCACGACTGCTGCAAAATCGCCAACATTGGCCAGTGGAATTGCTGTGCCATTCTCCTCGAGTGTCAACTTCGCGGTCGGCT
Source organism: Myxococcales bacterium (assembly GCA_023248785.1). GTDB lineage: Bacteria > Myxococcota_A > Polyangia > Polyangiales > Polyangiaceae > JAHFDX01. Next base: position 1,732 of record JAHFDX010000696.1, on the reverse strand, counting down.
GTGTCGGCCAAGTAACCCCGTCGGGAGAATCGAAGCGCGCGACCCAATCTTTGAGATACATCGCGTACATCACGTAGGCCCCGTTGACTTTGATGACGACGGGGTCGTGATAGTCCGCGTAGAGTGTCTTGTAGCCGCCCCACGTGAGACCGTCAGCGGAGATCGCAAGGTGCAGATCACTCGCACCCAGATCGGTCGTGAGGTTGCCTGAAAAGATGCCTGCGTACTTGCCGTCGGCTGTCGTGTAGTAACGACCGTGCCCCGCAAGGCTGAAGGTGCTGTTTGGGTCTTGCGAGACAATTTCGATGCGCACCCCTGCCTCTGCGGTGAACGTCAAACCGTCAGACGATATCGCGCTCACGACATGAAACTTGGGCGTGCTGTTTACGCTGTCTTCGGACGCGCGCAGGTACATTCGGTAACGACCATCGGCGAGGGCGACCACACTCGGGCCACCTTGACGAAATGTGCGGTCGGTCTTGACCGAACTGCCCTTGATGCACGTCCCTTTTACTGTCCACGAACTTCCGCTGTCAGAAGACTCCGCAACCTTCACTTCGTCGCCCTCGGAGTTGCCGTGCAAGTAATACATGCGCAAGCGACCATCCGCGAGGCGGAGCACGTCGGGCATGTAGATGGACCCTTGTGACAAATCGTTGTCGGCCTTCTTCCCTACCGAGAAAGATGTCAGCGACCACGTTTCGTTCGTGGTGCTTGCACCATCGACTGGTGTCGCGTCGCTGGAAGATGCCTCAACACCTCCACCCGCGGGTGTCGCGGCGTCGTTGGATGCGAGTGGCACACCGTTCGTTGTGCACGAGACGAGCGAGAGAATAAGAAAATCGTATCGCATGAATTTCCTTCCCGAAGGGTTTCATCACAAGGGCAGCTGGCCCTCGAGACCCATTAGCACCCGGTCACGCGCGCAAACATACATGCATTTGTATGGCATTTGGTGGACGACTCGAGTGTTCGAATTTGCGACAATCGGGTGCGCGACCGCGACGGCTGTGCCCGAAATTACAGCGGTTGGGCAATTTCGCCTTAAGCTCTCGCAATCATCCACCCAAGAAGACATCTGTTTCGCGGCTGGATGAATTTTCAAGGGATCCGCAGGGATGTTCAGAATCAATCGAACCGCTCTTGCGGGCAACGGCCGAACTGGACCGCAAGAAAGCGGGGGAGTTCCCTTGCCGCCTAGCAGGTCACTCTGGATTTATGTCTCGGCACGGTGACTACGGCTATCCCGCACGGCATTCGATTCGAGCGCTCGAAGTGATCGCCCACGAAGGAACGAAATGTACTGCAGTTCCAAAGCACTTGGACGACGCCATGATGCGGTGTTCGCCGAACCTGAATTGTAACAATCAGCTTTGTACTGCCGCCGAGACGAAGCGACTTCTTGCTGAAGACAAGCGCGATGACGAGGCAAGGCGATTTGCACTCGCACTGCTTGCGGCAGCCTATGCGCAAGGCGATGAACTAAGCACTGTTGCGAAGCACCAAGCACGAATGCACTACGCCGTGGACGGTGCTGCCGCGGTATGTGCACACGATCGTGACTGTTCATGCACGGAAGTGGCAGTGCGCGGGGCTGCTTGCGCGCTTGAAGCAAACGAGCGCACGGGAACAAAGGTCGACTGTGAGCTCACCGTGAACGATGCTGCAAAACGTATTGAACTTCGCCCCCGTGCGAACAAGGACGCAACGCCGCCGAATTGATCCCATGACT
>JAHFDX010000695.1 GCA_023248785.1 Myxococcales bacterium | reverse complement strand
CAGAGGCAACTCCCTGGACTTCGAGGGCGAGCCATTCGTCACCCACATCGATCGAAATGGTCGCTTTTTCGACGTCGTTCACGCGCGACAGCAGGCCCTGAACCCAACGATCAAGCAGGCCAATCATTTGATCGGCATCGCCATAGTCGGGCGGCCGGCCCGCGTGATCCTCGCGCTGCTTCTTGTCCGCTGTCTCGAGAAACACACGCACGCTGCGCCAGCCATCGTCAGACACGCGACGAACGGTCGGTATTGCGTCGTGACGAAGCCATAACCTCACGCCCGCAGGGGTTCGGCGAACCTGTGCATCGGCAGAGATCGAGGCCTTCGCTTGAGCCACTTCTGCCGCAAGACTTGAACCCGCGTACGCCGCATAACGCGAAAGCACGTCGCGCGTACTCGCCGCTCCAAGGCCTACAATCAGGGTGCCCCGAACATGCATCGCGAGGCCGACAGCACCGGGCCCCGTTTTCGGTGCAAGCCAGGAAATCGGGCCGTCCTTGGTTTCCGTGTATCTTGCATTCGGCCCAACGAAAAGCACTTCGCGCGCATGGGTCGGATTTGCAAACTGGAACACGGCAACGATGGCGGGAACCGATGTGGCGGGCTCGCCGACAAGCAGATGAACAGGGGCTGTGGTTAGGATCTCTGCCGCGACGGACGGATCAAGTGTGATGTGCTCGGCAACCACTTGCACAAAGTCCTCGGGCAGCAAAGCGGAAGGGCCGCCGATGGCGTGATGTATGGAAGCCCACGTTGCCTTCGGTTCGTCGATCACACCTTCCAAAAGCACGCCGGGAGGACGCGGTGCTTGGGTCGCTTGCGCATCCGCGGATTCCTTCTTCGCTCCGCTGCAACCCACTCCTGCGAGCACTGTAAAGATTGCGCCGAGGCAAAAAGCAACCACCAGGCCAAGGGTCGCCGCCCGGGTCCACGACTCGAAACGTCTCATGGTGCGCCTCAGGCTAGCTGCTGAATGGCGGCCAGGAACCACAAAATCCACGTAGCGACGACGCGCGCACCGCGATAACGTGCACGTCACCATGCTGAACGACGTCTCCGCGGAACTAGCCCAGCACATCGCCAAGACGCACGAGTCACTCAAGCGCGAACTCACTAAGCTTCGGGCGGGGCGTGCGAACCCTAGCTTGCTCGAAAATGTTCGCGTTGACTACTACGGCACTCCCACCCCCATTTCGCAAATGGCCAATATCAGCGTGCCCGAAGCGCGAATGCTCACCGTGAAGCCGTGGGACAAGGGAGCCATTCGCCTCGTTGAAAAGGCTATTCGTGAGGCCGATCTTGGGCTCAATCCTTCCGTGGATGGCGACCTCGTTCGCGTACCTCTCCCACCGCTCACGGAGGAACGCCGAAAAGAGTTCGTGAAGCTCGCAAAAAAGTACGGCGAAGAGTGCAAGGTGGCGATTCGTAAAGGGCGCCACGATGCAATGGATATGCTGAACACGCTCGAGGGCGATGCGAGTAAGGACGACATCGACCGTGCCAAGAAAAAGGTCGAAGAAACGGTTGCTGACGCCGTGAAGCAGGTCGACGGGATTGTGGCGCACAAGGAAAAGGATATTTTGGAAGTCTGATTTATCCGGGCCCCTAACTCGTTGACATCCCTAACCCGAGAGTGAAAACCTAACTGTGTTGAAGACGCGACCGATTTTGCGCGCCACCGCTGCCGGATTGAGCGATGTAGGTCTTCAGCGCGAGCACAACGAAGACTCCTTCGTCGTGCTGCGCGAATGCGAGTTGTATGTCGTGGCCGACGGAATGGGCGGGCACCGGGCGGGCGATATCGCGTCCCGTTTGGCAACCGAAACCATCTCCGAGTTCTTTCGAACAACGGCCAACGACGACATTACGTGGCCGTTCCACTTCGACACGAATTTGTCCGAGGAGGAAAACCGCTTGCTAACAAGCATTCGCCTCGCCAATCGGCAGATTTTCGAGCGTGGTAGCCGCTCGCGCGAGTTCCACCAAATGGGGACAACCGTCGTTAGCGCGATGTTTAGTCCGCGCAAGGGTCGCATGTTTGTCGGTCACGTCGGTGACTCGCGCTGCTATCGCGCCCGAAATGGATCGCTGACGATGCTCACGCGCGATCACTCCTACATCAACGAGTGCCTGATCGCGATGCCTGACATGAGCGAAGAGGAACGGAACGCGCTCCCCAAGCATGTGATCACGCGCGCGCTTGGCATGGGAGACAACGTTGTGGTCGACTTGCAGCGTGATGATTCGCAGGTCGGCGACGTGTATGTCCTGTGCTCGGACGGCCTTTCCGGAATGGTTCCAGACCAGGAAATCCACGAAATCGTGACGAGCGCAGCCGACGCCTCCGAAGCGTGTACCCGCCTCATTCGTCGCGCGAATGAAAATGGCGGTGAAGACAACATCACAGCCGTGATTGTGCGCATTGGATCAAACGAAGACGCAACCGACTCGGCAGACCAGGATCGAAGCTTCGGCACCGAAGACCCAACGATGGCCGGACCGATTCCGTCGTCGAAAAACCCCGCGTAACTTATTCGTCGACCTTGGCCGTCGCCGGAGCCGAAGCAGCGCCGT
>JAHFDX010000694.1 GCA_023248785.1 Myxococcales bacterium | reverse complement strand
CATTTGCGTGAACAACGCGACGAAATGCTGGATCACAAACCAGCCCGGTCGCATTCTTCCTGATTGGCCCTATTCCGGCGAGCCCATCATATGGGGGGGGACTACAATGCCCGCTCATGCCCGAGGGCATTGTAGTACCCAGCGATTGCAGCGGTCTGACTCGCCGAGGTGACTTTGTTGAGGGCCTCGATTCAATTGAATCGGGGCCCTACAAATCGAGTAGGTTGTTCCGACGTTTCCGCGGAGCTCTTTCATGACGACGAAGACATACGACGCAATTGTGATTGGTGGCGGTCCTGGTGGCTATGTTTGCTCGATTCGCCTCGGGCAACTTAAGCAGAAGGTTGTGTGCATCGAAAAAGAAGAGGTCGGGGGAGTTTGCCTCAACTGGGGATGCGTGCCCTCGAAGGCGCTGATCGCAACGAGCCACACCTATGAAAAGGTAAAAAATGGCGCCGGCATGGGCCTTCTGGTCGATGGCCTGCGTTTGGATCCGGCCGCGATGCAAACGTGGAAGGAAGGCATCGTTAAGAAGCTCACGGGAGGGGTTCGAACCCTGCTCAAGGCGAACAACGCGGACCTCCTTTACGGAGACGCACGTGTTGTCGGCGCGAACAAGGTCCAGGTCAAAACCCGTGAGGGTCAAGTGGAGACCATTGAAGCTAAGGCGATTGTCATCGCGACGGGCTCTTCGACGATTGAAATTCCAGGATTCAAGTTCGACAACAAGCAAATCATTGGCGCGCGCGAAGCCGTGAGTCTGCGTGAAATTCCAAAGCGTCTGATTGTTATTGGAGGCGGCGTCATTGGGCTTGAACTTGGCGGTGTGTACCAACGATTCGGCTCTGACCTGACGGTCATCGAAGCCACACCATCGCTGCTTCCGGGCGTCGATCCGGAGTGCACGGCAGTGGTCGAAAAGAACCTCGTGAAGCATGGTGCGAAGATTCGCAAGAACGCGATGGCGAAGGGTTGTGAACGTAACAAAGACGGTTCTATTTCGGTTCGCGTTGAGGTGAAAGACGAAGCTGGAAAGACGTTGACCGAAACGCATATCGCCGATGTCGTTCTCGTTGCCGTCGGCATGCGACCCAACGGTGCGGGCATTGGCCTCGAGGAAATCGGCGTGAAGGTGGAGCGAGGCTTCGTCCCGACCGACACATTCGGGCGTACCAACGTGCCGAGTGTCTACGCGATTGGCGACGTGAGTGGCGTGCCCATGCTGGCCCACAAAGCAAGCAAGGAAGGCGAAGTGGTCGCTGAAGTCATCGCCGGCCACAAGACCGCGAAAGACTGGGTCGGAATTCCTGGCGCCATTTTCACCGAGCCGGAAATTGCGGTAGTGGGTCTCACCGAAGCCCAGGCAAAAGAGAAGGGGATCGAAGCCCGCGTCGGGAAATTTCCGTTTGCAGCGCTGGGGCGAGCGATGGCTGTTAACGAGACCGAAGGCTTCTTCAAAGTCATTGCGGACAAGAAAACGCACGAAGTGCTCGGCGTCCACATTGTCGGTCCATCGGCAACCGATCTCATCAGTGAAGGGGCGCTGGCGGTTGAAATGCACGCATTTCTCGAAGACATCGGGCTAACGATCCATCCGCATCCCACCTTAGGTGAAGGACTGATGGAGGCCAGCATGCACGCGCTAGGGCACGCAGTTCACGTTGTGAATCGTTGACGCGCGTCTTTGATGCCCGCTCAATCTGTACTCATTGTTGATCGATTTTCGCCTGAGCCCGAAGCCCTACGGGACGCGTTCGACGGGAGATTCGCAGATCCCCGCAGTGCACGAAGTGATAGATTCGTTCGGGACTACTGGCACGTTCCAGGTCAATACACGGCACTTCGAACGCCGGCCTACCATTACTTCCCAAAAAAAACTCTACCGCACATTTCACGAACGCCTTGTCTTATGGGGACGTCGGGTTCTTGGCTGCCACGACATCTCGCCGCCTTGGCTCAGTTGTTACGTCGAAGGTTGTCGGCAGGAATGGCATGGCGATCTGCCACACGGGCCATGGGCGTTCGTGTTTTCGTTGACGCAGTGGAAACAACGCACGTTTCGCGGCGGCGAGACGATGATGTTGCAAGAAGAAGTCCTCGATTACTGGTCGCGGTTTCAATCCGAACGAAGTGTGGAAGAACCATCCATCGCGCGCACTATCGAACCGCTATTCAATAGGTTGACAGTGTTCGATCCGAGAATTCCGCACGCTGTAGGGCGCGTCGAAGGAACGCATGATCCGCGTGAGGGCCGGCTTGTCATTCAAGGTTGGTTCGTGCAGCCACGGCCGTTCATCGAAGGACCATTGCACGCGCCGTCGCTTTCGTCCGCCGTTGCACGCGTGTCGGATGCGCTTGCGCTGTTCTTCGAACGAGGATTGCCGGTAGCGGGCATGCTGAATGTCGGGTTCGTCGTGGCGAAGAATGGGCGTGCTGCCGCAGTTCGCGTACTTTCCGACACCGCCCGCGTGCCCGAAGCGTGGGAGCAGGAACGACAGCGACTTGTGCGCGCAGTCCGATCAGCCATCAAGGGGCATACTTTCGCACGAGCTACAAGATCCTCGCGAGTGACGCTGCCGCT
>JAHFDX010000693.1 GCA_023248785.1 Myxococcales bacterium | reverse complement strand
ACTGCCGCGACACTCCCTCTGTAGTCCTACGAGCCGTCTGTTCAATTCCCCTCGTTACAAAACCGATACACAGACCCAACGTTTCTTTCCCAACCATCCCGCCAAAGGCCGGTGCGAGCTCCTAAGAACATGGCATGAGAACATTGGTGATTTGAGCTGAGCGCCATGTCCTTTGCCAACCATCCGGCCCAAGGCCGGTGCGAGCTCAGGATGACATGAGGGACGGCACACGCAGTGTGCCAAGTTGTGCAATTGCTGACGCCGCGATCCTAGTCGATCTTCAAGATCGCCAAAAACGCCTGCTGCGGGATCTCGACGCTGCCGACTTGCTTCATGCGCTTCTTTCCCTCTTTTTGCTTCTCAAGGAGCTTGCGCTTGCGTGAGATGTCGCCTCCGTAACACTTCGCTGTCACGTCTTTGCGAAGCGCGCGCACAGTCTCGCGCGAGATGATCTTGCCGCCAATCGCCGCCTGGAGCGCGACTTCGTACTGTTGTCGCGGCACGAACTCTTTGAGCTTCTCCACCAACGCCTTGCCGCGCGGATACGATTTTTCGCGATGCACAATGATCGAAAGCGCATCGAGTGGCTCCCCGTTGACCAGCACATCCACGCGCACAAGCGCGTCGGCGTGATACTCGAGCAGCTCATAGTCCATCGACGCGTGCCCCTGCGTGGCGCTCTTCAACTTGTCGTGAAAGTCGAAAAGCACTTCAGCGAAAGGAAGCTCGTACGAAATGATTACGCGCCGCGGACTCGCGTACACCATGTTCTTCTGAATGCCGCGTTTCTCTTGGCAGAGCGCGAGCACCGAGCCCACGTATTCGGAGGGCACGTGGATTTCCATCTTCACGATCGGCTCTTCGATGCGTTCGATGTACTGTGGCGCAGGAAGCCGTGCTGGGTTCTCGACGCGAACCATGGTCCCATCCGTTTTGTACACTTGGTACACTACACTCGGCGCAGTCGTGATGAGGTCGAGATTGAACTCGCGCTCGAGCCGCTCCTGCACGATCTCCATGTGCAGGAGTCCCAAAAAGCCGCAGCGATATCCAAACCCGAGCGCTTCGGACGAGTCGGGTTCAAACGAGAACGCCGCGTCGTTCAAGTGCAATTTTTCCATCGCGTCGCGGAGGGTGGGGTAGTCCGAGTTGTCGGTCGGATACACTCCCGCAAACACCATCGGCTTCACTTCCTTGAAGCCGGGGAGTGGCTGTTTTGCAGGTTTCCTCGCTTGCGATGGAGCGTGCGTGACGGTATCGCCAACCTTTGTGTCGTGAACGCTTTTGATGTTGGCGGCGATGAATCCAACCTCGCCGGCGCCAATCTCATCGAGTGCAACAGGGGAGGGTTGAAACGATCCAAGTTCCGTCACTTCGTAGTCGATGCCGCTCGACATGAAGCGAATGCGCTCGCCCTTTCGAAGGGATCCGTCGATCACACGCACCATAATCATGGCGCCGCGGTAGCTGTCGTACCAACTATCGAAGATGAGCGCGCGAAGTAGCCCTTCGGGCTCACCCTTCGGTGCGGGAAATTTGCGAACAATTTCCTCAAGGATCTCGGGTACACCCACGCCCGTTTTTCCGCTGCACGGTACGGCCTCCGAGCAGTCGAGCCCGATCACCTGCTCGATTTGCTCTCGGGTTGCTTCGATGTCGGCCGACGGAAGGTCGACCTTGTTGAGCACTGGCAAGATCTCAAGCCCTTGCTCGAGCGCGAGGTACACGTTGGCCAAGGTTTGCGCCTCGACCCCTTGGGTTGCATCGACAACCAAGATGGCGCCCTCACATGCGCTGAGCGATCGCGATACCTCGTAGTTGAAGTCGACGTGGCCGGGCGTGTCGATGAGGTTTAGCTGGTAGGTTTCACCGCTCGTTGCCGTGTACTTGAGACGGACGTTCTGCGCCTTGATCGTGATGCCACGCTCACGCTCGAGGTCCATCTTATCGAGAAACTGCTCGCGCGCCTCTCGTTGGGTGACCGCGCCGGTGACCTCGAGGATGCGATCGGCCAGCGTCGACTTGCCGTGGTCGATGTGGGCAATAATCGAGAAATTTCGAATGTTGGACTGCGGCGTAGTGGACATCAACGACCCGGGTCTGCGTGCCTATCACTTTTTCGAAGCGGCGACTGCTTGCACCACCTCATGAGCGTTGGGCTCGTCGGCCTTGGGGACATCGAGGGTCAGTTGTCCGGGAAGAAGGTGCGCATGCTGCCGCAGGATGAGATCGATCCCCTGGCGGATGTACTCCGCAACAGCAACCTTCGTACGATCGTTAAGCAGCTTGAGTTTCTCACTCTGCTCGGGCGTGATGTAGATGGTCGTCGAGACTTTCCTGCGAGACATGGACCGGCTGCTTTGTGGGCGAACGCGAAGTGGACGTACACTACGTGAACATACGTGACTATTCAAGCGCGCGCGCTGGCCGTAAAGGCTCCACAGACGTGTAAGTATATGAAATTTTGATGGTATTTCGCCTTCGTCTCCCGCGAGCACGGCTCGGCACGTTGGATTTCAAACCTCACTCAGGTCACTTCGGCGTTCGCTCAGACTTTTGCTCTTCGACGCCTGTGTTGTTTA
>JAHFDX010000092.1 GCA_023248785.1 Myxococcales bacterium | reverse complement strand
GCACATGCCGCGGCGAGCGTACGCAAGCTCGCGCATGCGATAGAGCTCACGGCGGATCATCGGGTTCATGTTCCGAAGGATCGAACCCGCTCGGTCCATGCCCGTGAACGGGCTCGCGGTGCCGAGCTGCTGCATCGCCTTCGTCATGAGCTCAGCCTCGACAGGTGAATTCTGAGCCTTGGTGATGCGTTGCAAGGCGATTGGGCCCGTCGAGGTTGGAACCTCGGCCGAAGCTTTGATGTCTTGCACTTGCTCTTTGATGGCCGTGAACTTCGTCGCCACATCCGAAGGAATCGGGCCTTCCCAATCCACTTGCTTCGGATCGACATTGACGAGCGAAGCAACGCGCTTCTTGACTTCGTCGGTCGACATCGTCGGGAACACCGCTTGTGCGGCGGTCGTCATTTGCGCTGCCGAAACCCAGTCTTTGACGTACGTGCCTTCCGTTACGTCCGTCAGATCAAGTTCGCCTCCGATGTAGCGCAGAACATCGACGATCCCCTGTGCCCAGAGATCGTTGACGTGCGTCCACACGTTGATGCTTGCGGACACCTTCTCGCCCGTAAGTGGGTCGTTGCTGTCCGTCATGATGCCCCACGGCGATCCCGTCTGCGCGCCCTCAACCGAGGTCACGAGATGGAATCTGAGATCGCCCGTGCGCGCGCGTGTGCCTTTCGTACCGCAAAGTGGGTTGTCATCCCCCGAAACAGGGCTGTGGCAAAGAATGACCATCGGCTGGTCTTTTGCGACATCCTTGATGGCTTCGGAGTACCCCCTTGCGCCGGCCACTGCGTCAGCCAGCTGATCGCACTTGCCTTGGAAATCCTTGACCTCGCCGCGACGGCAGGCTTCGACTTCCTTGACGAGGGCCATCGCGTCTTCTTCTTCGGCGAACATGCCGTTTACGACGGACGGGCACGCGCCTGTGCCGTAACGCTTGCACTCAGCATACTTTGCGGTTCGGACCGCGATGCGCATCGCGGTGTCCCACTCGAGAGTCGCTTCGCGCGAAGACTCGAAGTAGTCCGCGTTGCTGCCCTCGGAGTAGTGCCAGATGATGGGCTTCGCTGTGCGTTGATTGAACGGAAGCGTGCAAAGCCCCTTGAACGAATCGCAGCGCGATCCGGGGAAGCTTGCGTCACCGCACTGTGCGTCGGTGGTGCACGTCGTGCCGCCCTTCATCGCGTCCTTGTCGGCGTAGCGGTGGCTGCGGTCCCAGATGTTGTAGCGCGAGATAAAACGGTGCCACTTGTCGTCGACCAGACCGTAGTCACGTGCGTAACCCATGCGGTCGGTGGTGAACGCACCGAAGTTCTGGAACTTGAAGCCGTCCCAGTCTGCGGGCTCGTAGTCATTGTCGACCACACGCCTAAAGGAGTGGCGAACCGTGATCTCCGACGAGTTGCAGTTACCCGCGGGGGCAGTGCCACCCGAAATGAGGGTCGGCAGCATGCAGGCCGGATACGTCACTCCCCACTGAGGGAAGTAGAGCATGTCGGGCTTTGCAAACAGCTTGTTGGTGACATCGAAGTAGCTGTTGTCGAGATCGAAGACCGGCGCGTTCGGGTCGTTCGGATCCGTGACGTTGTACGCCATGGTGTCGTATTGAACGCCGCCGATGAGCCCGATGAAGGCCATCGTGTCAAGGTCGTACGCCGTTACCTGGTTGCGCGACCAATCGACACGAATGAACTCGCGCTCGTTCCACGGGCGATCGGTGTCGTTTTCGACAACCACGTTGGACTCTTCGCCCGTCTGCGCGTTGTAGTCGCGACGAACGTCGAAGTGCTTCGTGATGCTGAACGCGTAAGCGACCTGACCTTCGCGAGAGCGGAACCCTTCGCGACCCTTGCCGTCGGTGCCTTCGATGCGCTCGTATGTGATGCGCCCCAGCAGCTGATTTTCCGTAATCTCCCACTTAACGCGCGAGATTACGTTGAGGCTGTTCGTAAACAGACCCCAACCCGGCGTGCCGTACGGCACGTCGACGATCATCGTACGTCCGTAGAACTCCGGATCGTCCTGGGTGCCTTTGAAATCAGCGCCGATGTAAAACGACTTTGGAATGGCCTGCGGCTGAACACGCTTGATAGGATCGCGTTCAGTTGCACAACCAGATCCCAAGCTTGCGTATCCTACAACAGCGCCGAGCGTGAGCTTGGCCAACAATCCTCTCATTCGAGAACCTCCGTACACGGTCCGCTGTCTGCGAATCGGGGGCCGAGTCGTAACCGCGATTTCGCCCGGGCGACAAGGGCCTTGACGTACCTGCCGTGCACTTTTTCATGGCAGACCGTTAGGGAACTAACGGAAAACGCACTTCGGTGACCGCGTCGTTAGCCTTGGACGGCACGAACTCAGCCGTTGACATTTGCACGGACAGCGGCACTGAACACACGCTTTTTGCGCCGTCCTGTCAAAGGTCGAAGCTCGCAAGAAAAAGGTGTCCCGGTTGTGGACATTCGGATGTAAAACGCACCCTTCGTTTGAGGTCCTTTTGAATGTCTAACGAAGCAGAGCTTGATACGAGCGTCCCCCCCGCTGGACCAGACGCTGGCCAGGATGTTGGCCACGACGCTTCACTGCACACCTCCCCGCAGGCAGGCGCATCTAACCCGCCGCCAGGGGTGCCCGCGCCCGCCAAATCCTGGGCCGGCGGACGTATTGGAAGTTATGTCGCGCTCGTTGCAGGCGTGGTGGGGTTATTGGCCATTGTCGGCCACAACACACACTCGCGCTGGAGCGTTCCGCTCGGCTTGCTCTTCACCCTGTCTGCTGCGGGTGGCCTCATGGATGCGATGGGGACCTTCGACCGAGTCGACCTCCCCGCTCGCGCGAGCACGGACTTCGCGCGCCTCAATGCTCCGCTCCTGTCACTGGCTCTTACCATCGCTGCATTCACCGCATCGCTCGCCGGAAGCGTGCTGAGTGGACGTGTCCCCCAAATTGTTTGGGGTTTGCTGGTTACGACGTCCTTTATTGCACTCACCGCGGCTACATTTCGACTGGGGGTTGCGCTCGGGCCTTTGCGCACCGATGAAGCGGGGCTCGAAAGACCCCTGCTTATGCGGCACGGCTTCTGGGTCGTTGTCATCTCGGCCGTTTTGTACCTGCCTTGCATGGGCAGCTTTTCCCTCTGGGATCCGTGGGAAACGCATTACGGCGAAGTCGCCCGAGAGATGATTGCCCGCGACGATTGGATTTCACTTTGGTGGGCACAAGACGGGTGGTTCTTTTCGAAGCCCATTCTGAATTTTTGGATCCAAGGCCTTGCCATGTCGTTGCTTGGCGTTCGATTTGAGCCAGACAAGTGGCTCGTCGGCGATGGATCGCAGCCCGCGATGCACCCCGAGTGGGCTGTGCGGGCGCCCGTGGTGCTCATGACGATCGCCGCGCTTTACGTTCTCTACAAGGGTGTATCGAAGCACTTTGGCCGACGCGCTGGGCTCCTCGGAGCACTTGTGCTCGCGACGATGCCCGATTGGTACTTCCTCGCGCATCAGACAATGACAGACATGCCGTTCGTCGCGCCTCTCGCAGCGGCGATGGGGTTTCTTCTCATTGGAATGGGGGAAGATCCCGAGCAGCTCGTCTCGGGGTACGTCGTCACAGTCGGGCGGCGCACATTTAAGTTCACGGGATGGCATCTCATTTTTGGCGCGATCCTGCTTTGCGCCATTCCGCAGATTGCGTACTTGGTTTCACGCAACCTCTCACTGCTCGTGAGTGGACCTGGCCCAAAGGGCTTTCAGTGGCATTGGGACTCGTTCCGCTCCGGCTCGGGTATGGGCAATTGCGGGCTCCCGGGCAACGAGGCCTGTAACGTCCAGAGGCCAGTTTTCCCCGAGTGGTACGCCCAGCCCATCCTTCAAGGACTGCTTTGGGCAGGATTGCTCGGAGGGCTTCTCGTTCGCAATGCAAAGGAACATCGGACGCGCAGGCTTTTCTACCTCGCCGCCTGGCTCTGCGCGGCCATTTCAACGATGGGTAAGGGCCCCGCAGGAATCGTGCTCCCCGTTCTTTGTGCCGGTGCGTATATCGCGTCGAAGAAGCGTTGGGAAGAAATTACGCGACTCGAGCTCGTAAGCGGTTTGCTCATTGTCGCCACCGTCGCTTTACCTTGGTTCATCGCCATGTACGTGCGCCACGGAGCAGCGTTCGTGAATCGGCTCATCGTTCACGACATGATCAATCGCGTCACCGACCACGTGCACGATACCAACGAAGGCGACGACACAAGCTTCCGCTTTTACATTTGGCAGCTCGGCTATGCGCTCTTCCCATGGACCGCGTTTGCTCCGGCTGCTTTGGTGCACTGGCTAAAACGTAACACCACTGGTGACGATAGGCGCGCCGACGGGTCGGTGTTGCTCTTTATGTGGTTCCTATTTGTGTTCGCCCTCTTTTCGTTCGCGGGCACGAAGTTTCACCACTACATCTTCCCCGCCGTTCCCGCCGTCGCGATGCTCATCGGCGTGATGCTCGACGAACTCCTACCGAAAGCGGGCATCCCTTCGCGCGAGAAGCACACCGAAACCATGCTCGCAGCAAGCCTATTTGGCGGCGCGCTCTTGCTCGGAATCATCGGCCGCGATCTCACGACAACACCTGCGACAGGCCAGGTGAACGGCGCTATCCGTCTTCTGCAGTTGTTCACCTACAACTACACGCGTCCGTGGGCAGAGAATCTGGACTTCCACATTCCACTCCTCATTGTCACCGGGCTCGGAGCTGTACTTTGTCTCGTAGCGATCGTGCGACCGTGGCGAGTGTTTTCCGTTCCAGGGTTTGTCGCTCTCGCGTTCGCAGCCGCCATCTGGGGTCTCGACGTTTACATGGTCAAAACGGCTCCCCACTGGGGACAGCGCGAGTTGTTCGAAGCGTACTATCGTGACAGGGCAAGCGCGGACGCCAAGATCGTCGCCTACCAAATGAACTGGAAGGGCGAGAATATTTACACGGGCAACAAGATCCCCGCATTCGTATCAAGCGGGGCTCCATTTACCGAGTGGGTGAAGAAGGAACGTGAACGCGGGGCACGCACGGTTTACTTCGTGACAGAGCACTCTCGCGTGAGTGGGCTAAAGCGCGAAGCCGGAGCCAAGAACTACGTGGAAATTACGACGAAAGAGCTCTGCAACAAGTTCGTGGTCGTCCGCGCCGAGTTGTAAGCCGAGTTGTAAGCCGAGTTGTAAGCCGAGTTGTAAATAAGGGCCACGCGCTATTGAGCCCTTGCCGAGCTGAATATTGACGCCCTACACCCCAAACGGGCATCGTATGTTTATGCGGCGCGTCGAAACGACGCAGAGCTTCTGCCTGGGAGATCGCTGTGTCCAAACCGATTCAAGCTATCAATCGCTACAAGGCTGACCTTCGCGAATTCAACTTCCTGCTCTTTGAGCAGTTCAAGATTAGCGCGCTGTTTGGCAGGAAACCCTTCGAAGCGTGGGGGGAAGACGAAGTTCGAACGTCGCTTACAGAGTGTTATCGATGGGTGCGCGAGGTTCCTGGCCCCTTGAACGCGCCGGCTGATGCCGAAGGCTGCCGCATTGAAGGCGGAAGGGTGCGCACGCCCGCCGGTTTCCAGCAAGCGTGGAAAAGCCTTTATGAAGCGGGTTGGAAAGCCATTGCGGTGCACCCCGATTACGGGGGCGCGGGGGCTCCACACACACTTCAAATTATGGTCGAAGAGCTCATGAGCGGCGCGAACACCGCGTTTGCCATGTACTCCGGCCTTACGTACGGAGCATCGGAAGTTATCGAGATCTTTGGAACGCCGGAGCAAAAAGCGTTTTTTTGCGAGCGAATGTTCACCGGTCGTTGGGGCGGGACGATGTGCCTCACCGAACCCCAGGCAGGAAGCGACGTTGGCTCAGCAAAGACCACCGCCTCGCCTAACGAGGGCGGAACGTACAGCATCCGCGGCACGAAAATCTTCATCTCGGGCGGCGATCAAGATCTCACGGAGAACATCGTTCACCTTGTTCTTGCCCGGGTCGACGGCGCACCCGCTGGAACGAAGGGGCTCACGCTCTTCCTTGTGCCAACCATTCGCATCAACCCAGACGGATCTCTTGGCGAGTCCAACGACGTGAGCGTTGGCAACATCGAACACAAGATGGGCATCAACGCGAATGCAACATGCGTCCTCAATTTTGGGGAGAATGGCAAGTGTGTGGGCGTCCCCGTTGGAGGCGAGAGCCAACTCAATCGCGGAATGCCGCAAATGTTCCGCATGATGAACGGCGCGCGCATCGCCGTCGGTGTGCAGGGCATCAGCGTCGCATCGAGCGCATACCTCAATGCGCTGGAGTATGCGAAGGAGCGCAAGCAGGGCTCGTCCATCACGCACTGGAAAGATGCCACGGCACCACGCGTCTCTATCATCGAACACGCGGACGTGCGGCGCATGCTGCTCGACATGAAGTCGCGAGTTGAAGGGATTCGCGCACTCGCTATCAAGCTCTCGAACCATCAAGACTGGGTGCGCTCGCTGGAAGGCAGCGACGATCCGAAAATCCCCTATCACCAAGGACAGGTCGACCTCCTGGTTCCACTCGTGAAAGCGTACGGGTCCGATCAAGGATTTCGCATATGTGAAACGGCCATCCAAACGTACGGCGGCGCAGGCTTCACCCGCGATTATCCCGTCGAACAGTACTGCCGCGACGCCAAGATTTTCTCGATCTACGAGGGCACGAACCACGTGCAGGCGATGGATCTTGTGGGCAGAAAGTTGGGCCAAGAGGGCGGCGCGAACTTCCAGGCGTTCTTGGGCGATCTCAGCAAATTCGTGGTGGAAAATGCATCGCATCCAGAACTTGGCGGCGCCGTGAAGCGCCTCGGAAGCGCGCAAGAATCACTCGGCGCGGCAGCGATGCGCCTTCTGATGTGGTTTCAAACCGGCAACATGTCGATGGTGCCTTTGTATTCAAATCGCTTCCTCGAAATGATGAGCGAAACGGCGGTTGCTTGGATGTTGCTCGACGCGGCGGTGATTGCGAGCACGAAATTGAAAACCACAGCCGATGGGCATCCCGATGTTGCGTTTTATAAAGGAAAGATTGCCTCCGCGCTTTACTTCGCGCGCAATGTTCTTCCCTCGGTAGAGTACAAGGCAACGTTGATGAACGACGAGGACCGCTCCGCTCTCGACATCCCCGACGCTGCGTTTGCGACCGTTTAACTGAAGGCCCCCGACCGAGCCGGGAGCCTTTTTCGCGTTGGATGAAACACACGTTTTCAGAACGCGAAGAGAACGCCTTGGCAATTCGCCGTTACCCAAGCATTGTCCTCACCCGAGCACATGCTCGACACGGTTGGGCCAGGCATGCAGTCAACGTAGCCGGGGTTCGGGCACACGAGCAGGTTGCTCACGTCAATGGCCGGGCGGTTGTGGGTCTCGACGCCAGAGAGCGTCGTGGTAGTGCCCTTGACACGCGCGGTCTTGCCGTTGACCCACAGTGCCTCCTCGCTTGCATCGAGAACGAGTTCGGTGGTGGCACCACTCTTCTCCCTGATGCTTCTACCCGTGTTCTCGCCACCGATACCGTACGTGCGCACGAGCGTGCCGGTGACTGTCACGGCTTGCGCCCCCACACCATCGTAGCTGTACTTCTTTACCGTCTGACCATTGCTCTTTTCCTCAACGATGACTTGCGCCAGCACGACGTTTCTGCAGACTCGAGCGCGGTTATCGGTAATCGTAATCTCCGAGTGCTTGCCAGCTTTCGTCAAGCTGCCCGAGTAAATACGTGTGCCACAATCGGTGTCTTTGAGCTTTAGGCGGTACGTACGTGCGTTCGGAATCACGGCGATTTCGCAGCTGCCGCCGACCCGTTCCTCAAGCGACGCCGTTGAATAGGTAGCCGCCTTCAGGTCGAGCTCTGTGTACAGGTCACACCCCTGGTGTGGCGTCGTGTTCGGTTTTGAATAGAGCTTGAACGAGCCCGGCTTAACATTCGCCCGGAGCGCGTCTTCGGTGCTGACGTCGTCGCCGTCGCCAAGTTGTTCGGCCGCGGGTTCAGCGCCTCCGCATGCCACTGCAAACGTGCTCATCCCCGCGAGAAGAATAAATGCCGCCTTAGTGTTCATTGATAAACCTCGAAAATAAGAAGTGAAGTGATCGCTTGGCCCACATTGGGCCACGTCCCCCTGTCCTGGCGGCAAATGTATGGATTGCGACAATAGCGTGGGCAAGGTTTTTTTAGGCCCGAGAAGTTTTTATTTTGCATCAAGTGCCTAATTTTCCCTGTTTCAGCAATGTTTTCTGGCTGAGCTGCCGCGATGCATGTTCCTGATGGGAAAGAAAAAGGCCCCGAACGCAGGGGCCTTTTCGTCTTGCAAGGTTGTCGGACGCGCGTTCTTAGAACGTGTATGTGACGCCTGGGCAGTTCGCTGTCACCCAGGATTGGTTCTCACCGGAGCATAGGTTCGAGAGACGAACGTTGGGGCCAGGCATGCAGTCGACATACTTGGACACCGGGCAGGTGAGAAGGTCGCTCACGTCGATCGCTTTGCGTAGGTGGGTCTCAACGCCCCAGAGATTCTTCACGGTACCCTTGACGCGCGCCGTCTTGCCTTCAACGAAGAGCGTGCGCTCGCTGTCGTCGAGTATGAGTTCGGTAACCGCGCCACCCTTCTCTTTGATGCTCGTTCCGGTGTTCTCGCCGCCGATTCCGAACGTGCGCAGGAGCTTGCCTGTGACCGTGACTTGTTGCCCGGTTGGGGCTGCAGCGCTAGCGCTGTACTTGGTCGTCGTGTCTCCGTTTTGGGTCTCCTCCACCACAATCAAGGCCGGCATAACGTCCATGCACATACGGCTGCGGTGATCGGTGATCTTGATCTCCGAACGCTTGCCAGCCTTCTTGAAGCTGCCCGTGTAGATCTTCGAACCACAGCTCGTGCCCGCCAAACGAAGCCGATACGTGCGGGGATTCGGAATGACTGCGACCATGCACATGCCTCCGACGACTTCTTCAAGCGAGGCCGTGGAGTACGTCGCAGCCTTGAGATCGAGTTTGGTGTGAATGTCGCAGCCATGGGGAGTCGCATTCGGCGTTGCGTAGAGCTTGAACGTGCCAGGTGTAACGTTCGCCTTAAGAGCTTCCTCGCTGCTCACTTCGTCGCCATCGCCCACTTCGTCAGCCGACGGATCCGCGCCTCCGCAGGCAACGGCAAGAACAGCAGACACCGAAAAAACGAACGCAGAAACCACCTTGAAATTCATGACGAAACCCCTCCAGGATCCGGAGCCATCGATGTGGAGCGCATAGTGCACTACATCAGCCCATGCACCGGCGGACCTATGGTCCCCGCATAGGCCTTGGTCAAGGCGATTTCAGGACGAAAGATCGAATTTTGACGCGTCTGAGTGTCAGCCAGGATTTCTCGCGCGCCAGTCGGCGGCAGTCCTTTGCACCATGGGGATTCGGAACCCTGGGTTCGGATGACTACGTAACACCGTGAGTAACAAATTTGGGTTGCCACCCGCCGCTTGTTCAAGGCGCGCAAAAAAATCGAGCAACGTTTGCGCCCCGCGTTCGGTCCACCGATACGATGTCGTTTGCCGTGCTTTGCCTGCTTTGAGGACGTCGATCATCCCCGCACTATCGGCACCGAGCTCGTTCGGTTGGTTGAGCACGGGGATGAGATTCGTTGCGATGTGTCCCAGGATCGCGGGATTAAGATCGCCCCCACCCTGGCCATTCGCGCACCCGGTGTGCCCCAAGTAGTGATGGGCCAGCTCGTGCCCCATCGTAAACGCGAGAACCTCGCCGAAGAGCTCTCGCGCGAGCGAAAGTCTCCGCGGATCATCTTGGTACTGCTGGGCGATGAGCCCCTGCGGAAGCTTGCCGCGTGCGCCCTTCGTTTTGACCATCGCGGGAATGATGGTCGACGCGTAGGTGTCGAACGTTCGGGTGCCGAAAATCTGGTCGGTTGCTTGCGTTTGCGTGATGGCGTCGACCGTTTCGATCAAGCCCTGCGTGGTCGCCAAGAACGGTTGGCCCTGTTCATTGCATCCAGCAAACGCGTTCACCTCAACTTCTGGATCGGACACCAGCGGAATACCGCGCACGAGCGCGACCTGTTGAGGTT
>JAHFDX010000692.1 GCA_023248785.1 Myxococcales bacterium | reverse complement strand
ACAGGCCAAATCTCTGAGTCACGCGTTTTTGAGGCTGCGAATTGCAATCAACTGAATTGCATTGAGCCAGCTGAACGAGGCCCTCCGTCGGATCTGATGGATCACGCAAGAAAGAAACGGTTGAGCGAAGTGTCGCCCTAGCGATGGATGTAACGCGAGCCTCCGAGAGATCGGGGAGGCCACGGATTGTGACCACGTTTGCGGAATTGCCCATTAAATTCGGAGCGCCCGAATCAGAGAAAGCACTTGGCATGTCCGGGGCAGAAAGGCTCAGAAGCGAGACGAGGTCACTCGATGGGCCCTGATCGAACTGGCCCGATCGCACGGTCAGCGGTGTGATTGCGTCGTAGCCAAGAAATGTCGGTTGCAAATATCCGTCGCGCGAGTTGGCGTAGATGTAAAAGCCGGTTTCCGATCCGAACCAGGTCCACAGGTCAACCCAGCCATCCCCATTGAGGTCGCTGAGGCCTGCAGCGACGGGTTTACGATCGCTCACAGACAACTTCGTAACGTACCCACCGAGTGAGTCTGGAACGCGCACCTCCAGCACCGGTGCTTGGAACGCACTGCACAACGCATCCATGGCGACCTCTTTTTTTCCAGCGTCCCTTAACCCACCGCCAAGGGCGCTCGCACAGGTAACCAGCGTCGCGCGAGAGCCACCTTCCCCCTGGCCCATGGCCATGAGTAGCGGCTGGCCAGAATCAGACGTTGCGAAAAGAGGCTTCCACGTAGAATCCTCGCGAAAGGGACCATAAAGCACGACCGTTTGAGGTCTTTCGCTCGTCGATCCAAGCTTCGTAGTGATGGCCAGATCGTGTGCGCCGTCACCGTCGACGTCGCCAACCAAAATGCCGCTCCCCGCGAGGGGATATGCACCCTCGCGAAGGGTCAGCGTGTTGCGCACGACGAGCCCCGGAGCATCGGCGGTCGGACACACAGTCAGAATCGTCATCGACGAGGGCGCTGTCGAGTCCGACTCCGTGGCTACCGCAATCCGCGAACACGGCGAGACTGAATCGGGCGGGACGCCCGCAACCGCTCGATACGAATCCGGCCTCTCCCCCGGCATCGGTTGCAACGGAGGCAGCAGAACCTCTGCCAACTCCCCGGTGTCAACATTGAGCACTCTCAGCGTGTCTTCCGGAGATCCGTGTACCCACAGCACTGCTCGAGATTCCAAACCCGTCAAGACGGGCAAAAAATCGACCCTCGCAGCGCTCGTCTGTCCTATTGCGTATGGAACAAACTCAAGCGATCCAACCGCGTGTGCGGCTGCTCGCAATGTCGTGTAGCGCTGCGATTGCTGCACATTCGCGACGAGGTACGGCTTGTCCCTCCCCGACGCAAAGAGCGCCGGGGAGGGACGGCTCATCGCGCGCACAGGAACGAGCTCTTGCGTGGTTGAATGGGTCGAGCCCGGCGCAGAGAGCGCCGTTGCGGGGAGATTAAACGAAATAGGTAGAGTTACAATGTCGTCACTGCCGTCCCGATCAAAATCAGCAACGAAGGCGTCCGCAATAGGCCCCTGTACAGTCGTGACCACTCCTTCACCGAACGATGTTGTGACCGCAACACACACGCCCAAAAGACACTTCCAGTCATCACTCGGGCAGCGTTTGCCGTTGACGTCATTGTCGCACGTGTAGTGGCAAGCCGCCGATCCCGCGGTGGCACACGAAATGGGTCTGCCTCCCGCATCGGCAGCCGTGCTCGAAGTACCGTCGCAATCTTCGCCTGGATCGATGACATGATTTCCACACGCGACATTAATTCGTTCGAGCTTCGCGCACTGCACAAAGCCGAGTGCAGAGAGGGTAAAAAGAAGGGCACGACCGCAAAGCCGAAACATCGTGGCAAGGATCGCAGTGCGACTGCATGGTGGCAAGTGTAAGGCCGCGGACAGGCCATCGGGGGTTGAAGGTGACGCAGTGGGAGGTCTCGTTTACCTTGCAGGGCTATGCAGTCTAAGGCCCTGCTTCTTGAAATTGGTGTCGAGGAACTTCCCGCGTCCTACGTCGACGCCGCACTTGTTGCGATGCCTATGCTCTTCAAAGAGCAACTTGAGCAGTTGCGAATTAAGCACGGCCTTATCGTGCCGCTCGGAACCCCTCGGCGACTGTCGATCATCGTGGAAGACGTTGCCGATGCACAAACAGACCTCGATGAAGAAGTCATCGGACCACCTGAATCCGCCGGGTTCAAAGATGGGCACCCGACCAAGGCAGCTGTTGCGTTTGCGCAGAAGATTGGCATTCAGGTGAGTGATCTTCGTGTCATCGAGAGGGAAGCTTTGGGAAAACAGAAGGCCGGGCGATACCTGGTCGGACGGCGGATAGAAAAGGGCAAGTCCACGCAAGAACTCATGGGCCAAACGCTCGCGCGGTTGTGCGAGCGCATTCCGTTTCGCAAATCGATGCGATGGGCGGATCTCGACGTCACGTTCGGACGCCCGGTGCAGTGGCTTGTCGCCTTGTTTGGGCACGACGTGATTGACATGACGTTCGCGGGCGTGCGCAGTGGTCGCATCACCCGAGGCCATCGGTTTCTTTCGCCCGATCCCTTCGAAATTCGACACTCTTCAGATTACAT
>JAHFDX010000691.1 GCA_023248785.1 Myxococcales bacterium | reverse complement strand
GCTTGTGGTGGATGATGCGTCCCCCGACAAAACGGGTGAGCTCGCCGACGAAATGGCCGCCCGGGATGGCCACATTCACGTCATGCACCGAGCAGGCAAGCTCGGACTTGGCACCGCATACGTGCAAGGGTTTCGAAAGGGCCTGTCCGAAGGGTACGAGTGGTTTTTCGAAATGGATGCCGATCTGTCGCACGATCCAGCGTCTCTCAAAGACTTCGTGCGTGCGCTTGAGTTAGGAGCCGATGTGGTCATCGGTTCGCGCAACGTTCCTGGAGGACGTGTCGACGGATGGGGACCGGGGCGTCACTTTATTTCCAAAGGCGGTTCACTCTATTCGCGCACGGTTTTGGGACTTGGCATCCGCGATCTAACGAGCGGGTACAAGGCATTCACGCGGCGCGCACTCGAAGCCATCGTTCTCGATTCCGTACGCTCGAATGGGTATTCGTTTCAAATTGAGCTCACTTATCGCGCCCTGCGAAAGGGGCTGAGGATCGTCGAGGTACCCATCGTGTTCGTCGATCGGCGCGCAGGACAATCCAAAATGAGCCGCAAAATTTTTGCTGAGGCCATCGGTATGGTGTGGAAACTACGTTTCGACGCGCTTCGCGGGAAAATATAACATTATTTGTTACAATTTTGTCGCCGCAATCACTACGTGTGGGTACGGCAATATGTCCGGCACGCGTACGACGCGAACACGGAAGTCAAACCCGCGCAAGAGCGTCGCCCATTCCTGATGATGGCGGTAGTGAAGCGGCGCTTGGAGGCCCACCATCCCGCGGTCGAGCAAGCGGGTGAATTCGAGCCCAAATCGCGGTTCGGTCGTGATGTCTTTGATGAGAAGAAGTCCGCCGGGGACAAGCGCGTCCGAAAGACGCGAAAGCGTGGCCAGCTGATCGGTCGGCGCAAGGTGATGCATCACATCGAGAACGTACGCGGCCTCGAAGGTGCCCGTGAGTGCGGCCGTGCGGATATCGCCCTCGATAAACGTATGACCAAGGCCGAGCCTTTTACACACCTGCGATGCCATCTCCACGCGACGGCCATCCGGATCAACGCCAACGACAGCGCGAGCGGGTTGCGTTTGTCCGAAGTACGCTGCAAAGAGGCCGAAACCACATCCGACATCGAGGATTCGGCCCGTGTCCGGCAGCAGCAAATCCATCACGCTGAGGAGCTTCGGCCTCAGTATCGAGAACCGAATGCTCGCATACGCTCGCTCGATTGGCGGCAGTGCACGCGCAATGCGACGAATCGCTTCGCGGCCATACACCTCGGGGGCAGGTATTTCCGCATCTGCATGGCGCACTCCCACGAATGAGTCTGGTTGCGCTTCCACATCAGAAACAAACTGCACAGCGCACGTTTACCTTGTTTTGCGCAAAATGCCACGTGCCGGTTAACGTAGTAAGATCCCCGATGATCGTATCCACGTGATCCGCATGAAGTGGCCTTTGCTCGCGACGGTTATTGGGGTGACGCTCACGGCGTGCTCGAAAAAGGAAACGTCGAGCAACCCCTCCGGCATTACGAGCAGGCATCCCGTCTGCAAAGACGACACAAACAAGCGCATGCAAGGTGGAAAACTCAGCACGTGCGTGCTCGCGGGGGATTATGCAATCGGCAAGTACATTTGCGCCAAAGACTTCATGCTGTACCTGCACCCCGATGGCAGCTTGAAAGCATGTTCGTTTACTACCCCGACGGACGTAAGGGGAACCAAGTGCAAGGAGTCTACCGATCTCTATCCAGATGGCGCGCTCAAGCGTTGCAAGGTTCAAGTTCCACGCATGTTTGGTGACGTCGAGGCACGTTCCGGCGATTACGTGAGCCTCTACAAGAACGGCGCGCTGCATCGTCTTGAGCTAGGTGCCGGGCCGCGCAAGATCAAAAACCTCCCCTGCAAAGGGTACTTCAACTTCTTTCACGAAAACGGTCAGCTTAAAAAGTGCGAGCTCAGCGAGAAGACGATCATCGAAGGGCAAACATTGGACGAAAAGACGTTCGTGTGTTTCGACGAGAAGGGAAAACGCGTGACCGATTGCAAGGCGCTGAGCTGGGACTTGCTCGAGTAACACTAATTGGTTGGAACGACGACCAGATCGAATGTAGCTACCTGCGTTCCATTTTCGATTTTTGGGCGCAAAACAAGCGATGGCTTGTACATGCTGTCGATCGCATTGTACGGATCGCCTTCGAAGTACAGTTGCGTGGTGAGTAAAATGTAACCCTGTGCCTTCACTTTGATGTGAATGTGTGCGGGCCTATACTGGTTGCCGTTCAGATAATGACCGGGCCATAGCGTTTCAAATTGATAGGTACCATCGCGGCCGACGGTCACCGCAGCGCGACCATTGAAGGTTTGAGTGTCGTAGGTTCCTGCCGCATCGGCCTGCCACACTTCAACGATGGCTCCGGCAAGCAGCGCGCACGACGAGCCAAGGCCAAGCACTCGCCCACGTACAATGAGTTTTGTGCCCGGTTGGCCCGGCGTAAACAACGTCGAGCGCGTTGGAGCACCTGCCTTGTAGTACGGACCTTCGGGATCATCGTCGGTCGCGGTGCATACAATGTTGACCGAAGCGTCTGCATC
>JAHFDX010000091.1 GCA_023248785.1 Myxococcales bacterium | reverse complement strand
CTTACCGTGTGCCGAACTCTCCGCGAAGCGGAAGCCGCCGTATCGAACGGTACGTTTGACATGGTCGTCCTCGACTGGATGCTTCCAGACGGCGACAGCCTCGACTTATGCGCTCGCGTTCGCTCCCAAAAATTACCAACCTCGGTGCTTATGTTAACGGCGCGCGCCGAACTTCAAGACCGGGTCGCTGGTCTGCGGACAGGCGCCGACGACTACATGACGAAACCGTTCGAAATTGAGGAATTGCTCGCGCGAATTGATACCATTCATCGGCGTGTTCACGGGCGTTGGGTCACCCAGGTGGGCCAGTTGGAAATTGATCGACGTACGCAAGTAGTGCGATCGGGTGGAAAACGACTCGAACTCACGGGCCGCGAGTATGATCTCATCGCACTGCTGTCGGAAACGCCAAACGAATGCGTGTCGCGGCAGACCCTGCTCGCCGATGTGTGGAACATGACGTTCGATCCGGGCTCGGGCGTCATCGATGTGCACATGAGTCGCCTTCGCGACAAGCTCGGCGAACTCGCGTGGATGGTTGAAACGGTTCGAGGACAAGGGTTTCGATTGAGAACCGATCGATGACGATCTACGGACGCATGACGTGGGGCCTTTCGCTTCTAACGCTCCTCACGTTGGGTGTTTCGTTCGTCGTCATTTCGATTGTTCTCGACCGGTATCAAGAGCGCCAACTTGATCAAGCGCTTCTCCAAGTGGCTCGCGCAGAAGCCGAGGAGGCTCCTCACAATCACTTTTCCTTCTCATCGCGACCGGGCCCTGCGGCAAACGATATCGGCCCCCTCGACAAGTACGGCGTCATCTACGACGAAACGGGCAAAGTCCTTTCGGCCACCCATCCCTTTGACTCTAGCCCGCCCAATCGGGCCGACTTGGAGAAACAAATCGACACGCCCTTCGATTTCGTGTTTTCGCATCATCGCCTTCGCGGGGTCGTCGTTCCCATTCCCGGTTATCCGAATAGGCGACTCATGATTGCCGCGTCCCGCGATGACCTCGAGGGCGACAGCCGCTTTGTTCGTCAAGCGATGGCGATCTCCCTTGCAGTCGCAGTCTTGTGGCTCATTGGCGCGATCGGATGGGTCGTGCGCCGGAGCATGGGAGAACACAAACGCATCGCCGATACGCTTCACCGGATTGCTGCGGGTGATGTCAAAGTGCGCGTCTCCGAAGCCGTATCGGACCAAGAGCTCCGCCGCGTGGGTACCGACATTGACGTCATCGCAGAACACCTCGCACGCCTTATCGACCATCAAAGGCGCTTCATTACGTACGCTGCCCACGAGTTGCGGTCCCCCCTTGCCGCGTTGCACGGCGAAATTCAACAAGCGCTTCGCAAAGAGCGCTCGGCGGAGGAATACAGAGTTTCGCTTACTGCGGCGTCGAAGGCCAGCAGCCGACTCAAGCACCTCGCGGACGAACTTCTCGAACTTGCGCGCGCGGAGCGAGCTTCAAAGGAAATCGAGGCGGTCTCAGTCGAAACGGCTCTTGCCGAGGCCACCGATGGGTTGCAGCCTCTTGCGCGAGAAAAGGACGTAACCGTCGAGCACCAGGCGAGCGATTATCATGTTCGTGCGACCAACAGCGACGTGGGGCGCATTCTTCGTAACCTGCTCGACAACGCGATTCGTCACACGCCACCTAACAGCCTGGTTCGGTTGACTGTCGACGAAGCCGAAGACACGGATGAGACCGTAACCATTCGAGTCTGGGACGAAGGCTCCGGTGTTCTTCCCGAGGAACGGCAGCGCATCTTCGAACCGTTTCATCGTTCACCCGACGCGAGGGCTGAAGCTCGAGGCACCGGACTTGGACTTTCCATCGCCCGCGAACTTGCTCGAAAGCACGGAGGCGACCTTCACGTTGCGCCTGGGCCGCCCACTTGTTTCATCCTGACACTGCCTCGCTTGATGGATCGTATTTCACAGACGTTTACGGTGTAGCGCCCAGCTCTACCCTCGTTATCCCTGTTTACGCCCAACGTACGCGGCAATGTTAGCGATTGAGTCGAGGTTTTCCGGAAGGATTTCGCTGTCGTCGACCGCCATGCCAAACTCCTTCTCCAGAAAGGCGACAATTTCGAGGACGCCCGTCGAGTCAACAATACCCTTGTCGAGAAGCGAATCGCTCTCCGCAAGTGCCGATTGGTCAGCAACGTAAAAGTTGGACGTGATGAATGCGCGAACGCGCGCCGCGATGCTCATGGGTCGAGGTCTTCCTTCCTTCGACTAACTACTACGCGAATTTCTCCGTTCGAATCGGTTACAAGTTCGGCGTCATCGTAACCCTTCGCGCGTGAGAAGAGTATCGTGACCTGCTTGGCTTGACCTGCTCCAATCTCAAACAGGATGACGCCATCAGGCTTTAGAAACTCGAGAGCATCACGAACCACGCGCTGGTGGATGGCGATTCCATAGGGCCCGCCATCGAAGGCTTCTCGCGGCTCGTTCTCAAGCAAGGCCGAACTTTCCTTCTCCAGTTTGCCCGTCGAGATGTACGGGGGGTTGCACACCACAACGTCCACCTTGCCCGAAAGATCGCCCCGCGCGCGTAAAGGTTCAAACAGGTCGCCTTGCTCGACAACAACGCGATCCGCAAGATCCAACATGTGAACGTTTTGGCGCGCGACAGCGACCGAACCTTCCGTTAGATCGCTCGCGTACACGCGGGCCTCTGGCACATGATGAGCGATAGCACAGGCGAGATTTCCGGACCCTGTACACATATCGACAATCAGCTGAGGCCCGTCTCTTTTGGTGCGCTCGCGGATGATCTCGATCGCTTTTCGTCCAAGCGTTTCCGTTTCCTTACGCGCAATAATCGCTCCCGGTGCAGCAGCGAGTTCGACTTCGAGAAATCGCACTTTGCCTCGCGCGTATGTCTCCGGCACCGTCGCTCCACTTTCGTCACGCACATCGCTCATTACGAGAGCCCCGTTTTTTTGATCTTGCCCGTCGTCGTTTTTGGCAATTCCGGCACGAACTCGACGAACTTCGGCACCATGAAGTTCTCGAGCCGCTGCTGGCATTCGAAGATAACGTTCTTGTCCGTCATCGTGGTGCCTTGCTCGAGGACGACGAATGCTTTCACAGCTTGTCCGAGAATCGCGTCTTCAACTCCAATCACGGCACATTCCTTGACTCCCGAAATGTTGTAAATCGCGGCTTCCACTTCCTTTGGAGCCACCTTCTCGCCTCGTGATTTTATGATGTCGTCCATACGGCCCACAAAGTAGAGGTAACCCTCTTCATCGAGACGACAGAAGTCACCCGTATAGAGCACTTGCTCGCCGGGTAGCGGTCCAGGCCTTAGTTTCTTCGCAGTTTCTTCGGGCTTCTCCCAATATCCCTTCATCACCGTGGCACCACGAATCACGAGCTGCCCAACCTGATTGGGACCAACCTTGTTGTCGTTTTCGTCCACAATCCAAAGTTCGGTGTTGGGAATGGCAATCCCGACGCTCGTGATCTTCTCCTTTAAAAGATGTGGCGGAAGGTACGTACACCGCTTGCATTCGGTGAGGCCGTACATGCTGTAGATGCGCGCAGTGGGGAAAAGGTCCCACAGCACGCGGATATGTTTCTCGGCGAGGGCCGCAGCTGTGTTGGTCACGTAGCGAATTTTTGAAAGGTCAAACTGCTTGATGCTCTTCATCTCCGCAAGGATGGCAAAGATCGTCGGCACGCCCGGAAAGCCTGTGACTCCTTCTTCCGCCATGAGCTTCAGGACCTGCGCCGGATACGCAAAGCTCCGTTCGAGCACGAGCCGCGCGCCCATGCGAAACGCCATAATCATCTGATAGAGCCCGTAATCGAACGCAAGCGGGAGAGCGCCGAGAATCACGTCGTCTTCGACATTCTCAAGGTAGGTCGTGATCGACGCTGCCGCCGTCAACATGTTGCGGTGCGTGAGCATCACGCCTTTCGGATCACCCGTGGAGCCTGACGTGTAAATGATGCTCGCGAGATCAATGTCGATGCAGCGACGACGCGGCGCTGGACCGGATCCTTCGATGGCAGAGGACCATGCAACCCCTCCAGGCACATTGGCCAACTTGTCCGCGCCATACTCGCCACTCACAATCGTTGTCTGAAGGTGCGGCGCTTCCTGCACTGCCTGTTCGAACACCCCTGAAATGTGCGCATCGGAGATCAAAACCTTCGCGCGACAATCGTTGAGCAAGTAACGAAGCTTGTCGGCCTTCGTGAGTGGATTGACAATACTGACAATCGCGTTGGCTTTGAGAATGCCCCAGAAAGCGATAACGGTTTCCACAGTGTTATCGCCGAAGACAACCACTCGGTCGCCACGCTCAACCCCTTTTCTCTCTAGAAATAGCGCGAGGGCATCCGAACGCTCGTCGAGCTCGCGATAGCTGTAGCGTTTTTTTTGGGAAACAAGCGCGACCTTGTCCGGCAAGTGTCTTGCCGATGCGATGAGATGGTCGTGAAGAAGCGGGGTCACAGCGTCGTGCAAAACGGGCGGTACGGGTATCATGCTTTGTTCCTCGAGATCAGACTCGGTCAATGAGCGTTCGAAGTTGAATCTCGCGCGGGCGTGGAGGTGTGTGTATGAGCGCGTCGTGCAAAAGTTGCGTCGACAACACTCCAACGAGCGCCATGTTGTCCGCATTCGAAAATTGGCCACTGGCCTGGGCGCGGCACTTCTGCCAGAGTTTCTCAACTGCCTTTGGTTCGAACACCCCGACGCGTGCAACCGAATCCTCACTCAACATCGCGTGAACGTACTCGGGCGTTCCCTCTCCAACGAATGAAAGCGCATCGGGCGCGCGATACGGCTGCTTCTTTCGATCGAGAATCTCTTTGGGAACCACTCGCCGCGCGGCAGCCTTAAGGACGTGCTTTTCGTCGAGCACCTTGAGTTTGTACGCGGCGGGCAAGCTGTTCGCGAGCTCCATCACGTTCTTGTCGAGAAACGGAAAGCGCCCTTCGACCGAATTGCCCATCAGCATGCGATCGCCCTGGGAAGACATGAGGTATCCGGACAAGAGCGTGCGGACCTCAAGATACTGATCCTGCGCAAGCGGCCCCCACGACGAAAATGTACCTGGCAAAGTTTCAATGAGGCGTTTTTGCCCGTCGAACCGCGCGAGCGCGGCGGCGAGATCTCTCGAAAATAGACGCTTGATGGAAGAGGCCCCGTGCCATCTCGGCCCATGCGCAAAGCCAGGGAGTTTTGCCTTGTCGAGATCGCGCCCGAAAAACTGGATGGCCATGGCTCGCTGCGACACCGGGCTTCGAGCGAGGTAGGGATAGAGAAGATCGAGCAAGAGGGGTCGACCCTTCGACTTGGGATCTTTCGCCCAAAAACGGCGAACCTTACCCTCGCGAAATATGTCGTAGCCAGCGAACATTTCGTCTGCGCCTTCACCCGTGAGGACCACCTTGATGCCGCTCTGCTGCACCAGTCTCGACAAAAGGAAAAGAGGTGCTGGCGCCGTCCGTAGGATGGGCCGCTCTGTGTGCGTTATCACCGTGGGAAATACTTCGGCGATGTCGCGCTTCGAAACAATAACTTCATGGTGATCACTCTTTAGGTGCTGCACCATCCGACGTTGAAATTCGGTCTCGTCGTACTCGACGTCGTCGAACCTCAGCGAATACGTCGAGAACTTCTCGCCTTGGTGCATCAACCCGAGCGCAGCCACGTACGAACTATCGAGACCACCCGAGAGGTAACTACCCACAGGGACATCCGCGCGCACCATGCGAAGTCGGGTCGCTTCCGTGAGAGTTGCTTCGACGGCCTCGACAGCCTCCCCGAACGATCCGCGAAAGCCCCCTTCGCCGGCTCCTGGCCCCTCGGGATACCGCAACGTCCAAAAGGCCCGGGCCTTGCCAACGGGATCACCCGAAAGGCAGTTGATGATGCGATAGGTTCCCGGTTCAAGTTCTTGCACACCACGAAACGGAGTTTGCGGCGGCACGACAGTCCAAAACGTGAACGTCTCGTCCATACCGTGTGGATCGAGCTCGCGCGGAATGTCATCGGACGCAGCAAAAATCGCCTTAATTTCGCTCGCAAAATAGAGACGACCCCCATGCACTGCGATGTGGAATGGGCGCACCCCCACGCGATCACGGACAAGTACGAGCTGCTTCCTGTTTGCATCCCACAGGGCAAACGCAAACTGCCCGTTCATGCGATCGAATGCCTCCTCGCCCCACGCCTCCCACGCCGCGACGATGACTTCCGTATCGCTTTGCGTGCGAAATCTGCGCCCCTTTTTCAGGAGCTCTTCGCGAAGCTCGACGTAGTTGAAGATCTCGCCATTGAAGACGATGTGAATCGAGCCGTCCAGATTGCCCAGCGGCTGCTGACCCGTTGCAAGATCGATGATCGAAAGGCGTGCGTGTGCGAGCCCCGCGTGCGCGTCGCGATACACGCCAAACTCATCGGGCCCACGGTGATGCATGGCGCCCGCCATCCGACGCAGCGACTCGATGCTTGGTGGCGTCAGCCCTTCTCTAAGTGAAACAATCCCGGCGATGCCGCACATGGTTAGACCTTGTGAATCTCGCCCACGGCGTGCACAAACAATGGCGGCGTGTGCAAGTACGCCGTTGCCCGACGCTTGGCCTCAATGTCTTTGAACACGCGTTCGACTTGCTCTGCTTTGAGTTCAAGCACGCGCGCAACGTCCGCAGCGGACACCCCGTGATTGTGCGCATAAAGGCACAGGTCCATCTTGTCGTACGGCAGCGCGAAGTAGAACTCCTCCTGGGTCTGTTCCATTGAAAACGTGTCGGTCGTCGGAGGACGCGAGCGAATTTCCGCGGGCACTCCGAGCTCCGCAGCCAGTGCGTAGACCTGCGTCTTATAAAGGTGCCCAATCGGCTTGAAGTCGGCTGCACCGTCTCCTTGCTTCACGAAGAAACCCTGATCGTACTCGAGCCGATTTGGCGTTCCCGCGACGGCGTAGTTGAGCCGATCGGCGTGGTAGTACTCGGTCATCTTTCGAAGGCGCTGCTTGTAATTCGTTGCCGCGACGAGCTGCAGATAGCAAGCCGGTGTCATCCGTGCAGATTTTTGCTCGCCCGTCGGGGTTTCGATGGTGAGACGTGAAACGTTAAGGCGATCGGAATCAAGAACCGATGGCAGCGTGATCTTGCATTTGTACCCATCGCCGTACTCCGGAAAGAGCATCCGAATGGCTTCGTTCTGGCGCTGGTAGCAGCCCGCACCAATCAGCGCTGGCGCGATGTCTTCGAGGATGGAAGCAATGCCCATTGATTCGGCCATCAATCGTCCGAGACGCAGAGAATCACCGGATGAATCCCGCTCAGGCATGAAAATTCCAAAAACTTTTTCCTTGCCCAGCGCACGGACGGAAAGCGCCGCGACCACGGAACTGTCGATGCCTCCCGACAGACCCACGACCACGCCTTTCTTGCGAAGCCTCGCCAACACTTGCTCACGAATCGCAGCCGCAATTTCTTCAGTGACAGACTTCGTATCGATCGTTAGTACATCGCGCGAAAACATGAGCCGCTCCTTCGGGTTGAGCGTATCCGGCTTCCAAAGCTCCTGATCCGAGAAAGTTTCGACCGCCCCCTCACGATGGGGAAAAAAGGTAGATTGAGATGCCATGGACACCACGACGGCGAATGTGCGCGCGATGTACGAACAGTTCCCCTATCCGTCGGGTCATCCAACACTAAGGTCGTCAAGCAGCGTGCGCCTGCTTCTTAGCTATGTGAAGAAGCCGCGAAAGGCGGCGGGCCCTTTGCACGCACTCGACGCCGGATGCGGGCGCGGCATCGGCACAATTGGTCACGCCATCACCAATCCCGATGTCAACATTCTCGGTGTCGACATCACAAAGCAAGCCCTTCTCGACGCCGAACAAATGACGGTAGGACGCGGAATTAAGAACGTCCGCTATCAAGAGATCGACCTGATGACCCTTGAGGGCCTCAAAACGCCCGCAAACGGGTTCGACGTGATCTACTCGTCGGGCGTCGTGCACCACATGACCGATCCGCGGCACGGTCTCACCCGATTGCGCGAAGTCCTCGCACCCCATGGCGTGATTGCGCTCATGGTCTATGCGCGCGACGGAAGGCACTCCCTTTACAGACTGGCACGATCACTCGACGTGCTCGCACCACGCGACCGGCCGTTGACTGAACGTCTTTCCGTCGGGCGAGCGCTTGCAAGCGCTGTTAAAAGTGACGCACTTACAACCGGCATTTGGAACGACGCAGCCAGCGTGGCCGATGCGGAGTTCGTGGACCGGTATCTTCACGTAAACGAAACCAGTTACAACGTCGAAGAGCTCTTCACCTTACTTGAGGGTGCCGGCCTACGATTGCTTCGTTGGAGCAGCCCTAACGAGTGGAGCGTCAAGGATCTGTTGCCCGCCGGCGAGGTTCGTGATCGAGCCATGAAGCTCGAGCCGCGTGATCAGTATCGGCTCATCGAACAACTCTTTTGGCGCGACCGGCATGAGCTGCTGCTCTGTCACAAGGACAATGAACTGCGCCAGATACCGGGCACCGTGGAGGAGCTCCTCAAAACCGCCGTTGCAGTCAGCCCTGAGGTCTCTATCTCGAGCGAAGTGCGCATTCTTCCTGGATCGCAACGTGTCGAAAAAATCGGATATCGACGCCGCACCGAAGAACTCGTGATCCTCACCGATTCGGAGTTGTGCAACGCACTCTATTCGCTGAGAGATCAGGTCGATGCATTCCACGCGCAGGCGTTCGTCGACATTCTCGGAAGCGAAGGCATACCGAAGGACAAGGCCGTCCGATTGCTCATTGATCTTCTCGGACGTGAGATCCTCTACATGCCTCACCTAGTCGACGTGTAACTTTTTGGGTGAGGTGATGAGGAATCCTTACCGCGGAGGATTCCAGGGCAACTCCACATTCCACCCATCGCGGATGAAAACCCGCAGCCTATCGAGTTCCTCGTCGACAATGGTCGTGAACTTCGGGCGGATCCACCGCTCCAATACGCTCGCAAACGCAAATTGGTAGGATTCGGTGTGCGTGATTCGCGTGCCGCCATCGGTCGCTTCAAGATCGAAACGCGCCTCAAATTCGCGCAAGAGACCGGCCCGACCTCGCACCACAAAACCACCGTCGGCCTTTCGATCCACGGTCAGTCGCAGTCGAAACGGCATCGCCGCAAGTCGGCCGTGAAGCTCGATCTGTTCGGGGTTCGAGCCCGCAATGGCCTGCATCCGATCGACCTTGCGATCAATGCGTTGAAGCCGAATCGGATCGGAGAGTGCTTCCGCGCATCGTTCGGGCGATGCATCGACGAGGATGGTCTTTTTGATTGAGAACATGGGGCGGCTTCAAGAAGTACAATAAGCACGCGTTCAATGTCTCTCTCAAAACCTCGATCGTCGTCGGCGTGTCCCTGCCAGAGCGGCCTCCCCTTTGGCGTTTGCTGTCGACCCCGTTTGAGCCATGCGTCTTGTCTCGAGCATCCAGAACACACCATGCGTTCGCGATTCACTGCGTTCGCCATAGGTGACGTGGATCATCTGGTGCGCACGCTTCATCCTTCGCACCCAGGCGCTGCTTCTGAAGCGCTTCTTCGCGCTTCACTGCGCGAGTGTTGCGTCACCCACCGATACATGGGGCTCACGATTGTCCACGCGCCAGAGCCCATAGACAACGAGGGCATCGTCGTGTTTTTCGCGCGTGTATTTCAAAAAGGAAAAGAATGTTCGTTCGTTGAGCGCGCTACGTTTCAGCGCGTACGTAGCATCGGGTGGACCTATTGCGACGGCGTTCTCAGACCCGCCTCTCATCCGCTCGATCCAGAGTTCGTGCATGATTGGATTCGATGACATCCCCGGCGCTTCGCGACCCCTATCGTCAAGGAGGCGAGATTCAACGATTCCCCGACGTGAGTCTCGTGCGTGCCCCGCGACACCTCGCCTGGCTTTCCGTCTTCTTCGCGCCCATCGCATTTCTCAGCGACACCTGTGCCGGGAATCAAGGCTGTTCAAGCTGCGACGTTGGCTGCGATATCCCCGGAAGCGGGGGCGACGCGCTTGTCCTTCTCGCAGTCATCCTCGCATTCCTTGTATTTCTCGCAATCGCGTGGGGCACGTTGATGCTTCTTCGCGCATATGTGCGACGAGCCCGCCGAGCACTCGACGCAG
>JAHFDX010000090.1 GCA_023248785.1 Myxococcales bacterium | reverse complement strand
ACTTTGGTTCGCGCCTTGCTTAGCGACGCAGCTACCGTCGTCCACGCACCAGTCGCCGAATCCCACCGTTCGATGCTCGAAATCGCTGTGCCCGCAGTGCCTCCGGTACTGCCTCCGACTGCAAGAACGCTCCCGTCTGCAAGAACAACCACACCAGGCTGTTGTCGCGCGGTGTTGAGCGCCGTGCCCGCGGCAAGGGCCCCGTTCGTGTAAATATCGACCGTGTTCTTGGCCGCAGCCGATCCGCCCCCGACAAAGAGCACACGTCCATCCTTGCCCGTGATGGCATGCGGTAGCGAAGTAAAAAGGCCACGTTGCGTCGAGAGTTGCCCGGTGACCTTCGTCCATTTTCCGGCGGTCCCACCGTCCCCACCGCCATCTTTGGGAGGGACGACCGTGTAATCACCCCCATCGCTTCCACCGTCTATCGTTGTGGTAGCCGAAGGCGCTGGAGTGCTGCATGCCGACACCAAGAATGCACCCACAAGCGATCCGTTCCCCTTCGCCACGCGCAGTAGTCTCTTCATGATTTCTCTCCAGCGACTTCCCAGCCTATCTCACCAAGTCGCTCGTGATCTACCGACCACCGTCGCGCATGCCACCGTCGCGCATTCCGCCGTCGTGCATGCCACCGTCGCGCATTCCGCCGTCACCCATGCCGCCGTCGTGCATACCCATGCCCGCTGCCGGCACGACACCGCCGTCGTACGGAATCGGCGGCGGCGAGCCCTTTGGACGCACGCCCTCAAAATCGCGCAGGCACTCTGGGCCCCAGAGCAG
This sequence comes from Myxococcales bacterium, assembly GCA_023248785.1. Classification (GTDB taxonomy): domain Bacteria; phylum Myxococcota_A; class Polyangia; order Polyangiales; family Polyangiaceae; genus JAHFDX01. The sequence continues at coordinate 9,403 of JAHFDX010000090.1, read as the reverse complement.
CGCGTTGGGATCGGTCACCATGCGCTTGATGTAGCTGGTCAGCGAATCGCGGGACTCCTCGTTTGCGTAATACATCAAACAGTCTTGGTTGGTGCAGTGCGCTCCGTGGGGACTGTCGTGGTGACTCGAGGTGAGTGGGATCGTCTTGTTAACAAGCCCCATCGCATGACCTAGCTCGTGGATGAGCACCGACTGCTCGGCAAACTTCGCCACCCGATCGTGCTCCGACTCCTCCGCGTTGCCCTCGAGTACGGGCTTAAACATCGCGATGACGGTCGTGTCGCGGAAGTTCACGCCAAGCACATCATCTCGATCGCGCGTTCCGTCGTTGAGGATTCCCGGAAGCCACAGCGCGTAGTAAGCGATCGTCGTCTTGTCGCTTGTTCGCGTGCGGTGCGTGCGCGCAATTTCAAGAATCTGCGCTTGCGTGAAGCTCGTTCCTGTCACATCGGGTAGTTCGCGCATTTCCTGAAGCGTGAGGGGGCTCTCGAGGCGTTTGTCCCCCGGTAGAACCTCCGAGATATTTCGCTTGAAGAGGTTCCACACCGTCTTACCGTCCATCGCAGATGGCTCGGCGTGCGGCACGGCACCTGATGCGTAGCCCACTTCAAGGACAACAGTTGTAATGCCGGGACTAAACACGGTCGACTCGGCAGAAACTTGCGACGAGGGAGCCGGGCCCAGATCCGAGGAGCAGGACGCGAGCACAGCGAGCATTGCAAGCGCCACTGTCACCCCCACGCGACACGATTTCGTTAACTGTGACACCCTCATGATTGCATCCCACTTGAACCGGACGGCACTCCGAGCCCAGCCTTTAGCGGGTACGCATTCCCTGCCCGATCACGATGCGTGACGATGCGCCCATGTAGGGTGGGATGACGGTATGCGGACTACGGAGCGCACACTCCGTCGCCCTTGCAGGTCTCGCCGGTGGTCGACGGTGACCCGTCATCACACGGAGTGCCCGCCGCAAGGATTTGACACGCACCGTCCAGTTGGCAAATCGTGCACATCGTGGGCGGTCCTGGATCAAACATCTCGGCGGAGGCTAAGTACGTGGGCGACGTAAGTGCGCCCGTTCGCCCACCTGCAATGATGACCTTCTCCTCGGACGTGAGTGCAATGCCTGCGTCGTATCGAGACTCGTTGAGTGAGCGAACAAGCGTCCATTGGTTCGTCACCGGATCGTACACCTCGACACGCGTGAGCGACGTGGAACCTTGAAAGCCTCCCGCCACGAGCACGCGTCCGGTCGGAAGTAAGATCATTGCATGCGCAGCGCTCGCCGATTTCATGCCTTCACATGCGACAAACGTTCCTGCTTGCCCGGACACTGGGTTGTACGCGTCGCATGTTGCGGATGCAGTCGGACACTTTTGACCTCCTGTGCATCCCCCGGCAATGATGAACCCCCCGTTTGGAAGGCGCGCGGCGTTTGTCCCTAGATGCGAATTCGTCATCGAAGGTCCGGCGGTAAGTGTACCCACCGTCCCTGTTACTCCGGGCGTAAAGATCTCGGTGGCGACCGGCGCTGTAGACGAACCATCTACGCCCCCCGCCACAAAGATTCGACCATCTGCGAGGGGCGTTGCAACGTGGCCGCTGCGTCCTAGCGTTAGGGCACCTGCAGTGGAGACGGCAAAATTCTGCGACGGATCGATGAGTTCAATCGCGCTCACAAACGACCCCATGGCGACTTCACCACCTACAACAAAGATCCGCCCATCGACCATGCGCGCGAGAGGAGGCTTGTTGCGAGCCTTGTCAAGCGCACCTAGCGTGGTCCACAAGCCCGTCGCAGGATTCCACCGCTCGACGCTTGCGATCGCAGATCCGTGCTGGCCTCCGGTACTCCCGCCCGCGACAAGCACGCTTCCGTCGGCGAGGGAGATGACCCCGGGCTGCTGGCGCGGCGTTCCAAGCGAAGTACCTGCGGTGAACGATCCGTTCGCAAACAGGTCAAGCGCATCCTTTGCGGTAGACGATGCACCGCCCACAAAAAGTACGCGGCCGTCGGACGCCGTGATCGCGTGCGGTAGCGAGGTGAACAAACCTCGTGACGTTGAAAGACTCGTGGCAACTTTTTCCCACGTTCCCTCTGGACTTCCCGAATCTCTTCCCCCATCGGGCGCTCCGCCCAAGAGGGTTCCCCCTCTATGCCAGCGTCAGGAGACTGCCCCGTAGAAGGTGTTGCACTCGTGCATGCGCACGCAAACATGACGGCTACGGGGCGGAAATTGCCCGCGCGTCTGCATCGTGAGGCATCCCTTTTCAACAAACCATCGCGCCGCATCACTTTATTTTCTGATCGAGAAGATTGAGCACATCTTGCATGGGCAGATTCATGTCCCATAAGTGGTAACCCAGAGTACTGCTGTAGGTCAGTGGATTCACGCGAACATCTCCGCTCGCCGCCACGCTCTTCAGCATGAGCGCGTCAATCTTCGCACCAGGATTGTAGTTGTAGCCCTGCCACATGTTTTGGTAGGCCACGAACTTGCTCGGGAACGAACTCGGAGCGCAACTGCAGAGGTCCTTTGTGAAGAGACTCATGGGCACGGCCTGCATGCTCGCCGGGGGTGTCGTCGTCGAAGTCGGATACCCCATCGGATCGAACCACACGCGCGTGGCAGGTTTCGGAATCGCGGGATCGGCGGTCTTGTAAAGATAGCCGGCACTTACAAGTTGTGGATTGTAGATCAATGAGTAGGAGGGCGGCAGCGGCACGGTTTGACCGTCCTCCCACGTCATCCACGTCATGATGCAGTTCTTGTCGGTCGCCGCCTGACAAATGGGAATGTTCTGCCACCAGCCTCCTGTCGTGCTCGTTGGGGATGTGTACGCGCGGAACGTGGCTGCCCCAAGCCCCGACAAGACCGCGACGCGAATTTTGTTGCGGATGGCAGCGTTGTTGTCCGCGATCTTGCGCAGCAACATGCCGCCGGTCACGGCTCCCTGCGAGTGCCCCACGTAGATCACTTGCTCGCCGTGATTGTCGTGATTCAGGTAATAGATGAACGCAGCAATGACATCGTTTGCCGCCAAGCCGAGAAGCGAAGCTTGCTCCGCTTGGTTTGTGCTCGAGAACGTCGCGAAATTCGCTTTCCGATAGCGTGGCGCAAAGATCCGGCCGTAGCGCACGAATTGCCCTACAGCATCGAGAAGGCCCACGTCGTCCTGCGGGGGATCTTGGTCGGGCGATCGCGTCAGAGGAATGTTCTGCGGGGTGCTACCCGTCGTGTCTGTGCCGGTGCCGTGTACCCAAAACACGTGGTAGCCGGTGGACACGTTGGACTTGTTCGGGACGGTCACCGTCGCACCCGTTCCGCCGTCCGGAAGAAGGTACGTGTAGTCCATCGACGTCGTGGTGGAGACATCGGTGCCCTTCATCGAATGGGCCGTCCAATTGCTTGCGCTCGCAAAATCGAGCGTGCTGCTGACATAGACGAGCGCATCGGGTGAGCACGCGCTGACGTTGCCCACCCCGTCCGTCGCGGTCACGTAGTAGGTCGTCGTGCTGTCCGCCCCCACAGTGACGCTGAACGTGAAGTTGCCATTGGCGTCGGCGGTTACCAAAGGAGGCGATGCATCACTGCACGTGCTTGAGGTATACAACCGCATCTTCGCACCGGCTTCGGTGGTTCCACTGAGGGTCGCTGAGGTCGACGCGGAGGGGGCAACAGGATTGCTGCTTGTTAGGACAGCGGTGGGTGCCGCGCTGTCTTCAACATAGGTCGCAAAGGCGCCTGAGCACGGTGACGTCGAGTTCCCAATTGTTGCCGTCGCGTAGACGGTCGTTACCGTGTTGTCGGCCACCGTAATGGACAGCCCAGGTGACGCGAACGCGAGCGCCGATCCGGATGCAGCGATTGCAGAGTTGCATGTTGCGTTCGTGTACAGGCGAATGGTGGAACCCGCGGGCGCGCTGCCCATCACGAGCGGACTATTTTGGTTGGAAGGGCCTGCGGGGTTCGTTGTGAGGCCGGTGGGTGCAGCCACTTGGCTGACCGTGGCGTCGCTCGCGGTTGCTCCATCCGAGAGCATGGACCCGTCGGTTACAGATGTTGCATCTCCAACAACAGCACCGTCGATCGGCACAGTTGCCTCGAAGAGAGTGTCCGCGGCGGAACCATCGCGGGCGTCTGGGGGAACGCTCGCGCTGTCGTGATCGACGATCGCGGAGCCCGCGTCTTGTGCGACCGCTCCGTCAACACTGGGTTCGCCCGCGTCACCCACCGGCGAGGAAACCGACGAACTACCCGCATCACACGCCAGCAAACAAGCCAGTACACACGTGGCAAGGCGAGACACGACGCTCGAACGAGTGGGAGCGACCATGGGCGTCACGAAATTACGGGCACCATGTCGGTCTTCTTAAGCGTCTTGCGGGTGGGCATCCGCTCAGAAAACTGCCCCATGAATGCGATGCGCACGTAACAAAAGTGCGCTCGCTTTTCCTCGCACACCCATGCACGCTCGTTTTTCAGCCGCCTACTATCCGCGTGAGCGATTGGTCGGTTATAGGCCGGGCCAGTTCACCGCATCCACCGGCTTCGGATAACCCGGATCGACGCGGTCTGTCTTCAGATCGAAACGGAAATAGTAGTTCCCCTTGAAGAGGTAGGCCTTTCCATTTCCCCAATTGATCGCGCCATCAAGACCGTTCGAACAGAGCCCGTTCCAGCTTCGCGAAGTGAGAGCCGTGTGTTGCGTTTCGGGGGTGCCTCCATTCTTCGGAATATTGTATCGAACGTACTCCGCACCCCTGAAGAAGTATGCCTTTGCGTCGCCACTGAAAAAGCCTCCGGGCCCCCATTCGACGGCCGCGTCGATGCCCTTGCCGCCCCACAGGCCAGGCCAATTTTGCTCGTCGATCGGCAACGGGTATCCCGCATCCGGTGTACTTTTGTCCTCACCCGTAAACTTGTCGAACTTGATGGTGTAGCGGATGTATTGATTGCCCTTGAAGAAGAAGGCTCGGTTATTGCCCCATCGAACTGCGGCGTCGATTCCCGAGGTCCATAGCCCCGGCCAATTCACAGCGTCGATTGGTTTGGGGTAACCCGGATCGGGCGTCTCCTTGGCAAGATCGTAGCGAATGTACTGACTGCCTTTGAAGAAGAATGCCTTCCCATTTCCCCAGTTGATCGCCGGCCGTGGAACGAGCCGAGCAGGATTGGCAAGCTCCGGATGGGCCGCAAAGACGGCCTTGCATGGATCACCATCGCTCACCAGCGCATCGAAGAGAGCCTTTCCCGGATAATCCTTCTCGAGCTTCGCCTTCACGCGTTGAATGAAATCGATCGAGAGATCCAGAGCGCGTTTCTTCGCCTGTTCGTGTTGCTCGCGCCCGGCTGGATATGACGGCGTGTCCTTCGCAAGATCTGCGTGCATGCACCGATTCGAGGGCGCGGGTACCTTCTTGACGCGACCTTTCGCGTAGTCGTCACCCTCATAGTACCAGTACGCGAGCGTAAGAGGGCCTTTGCCCGTTTTGCAGTCGACAGGTTTACTCCTATCGCTCGGCGAGGGATCGGTGAGTGTGAGAAGATCGATCGATGCGTGGGGCGAAATTGCGACAAAATTGGAGTGCGCAAAGAAGTCTTGAATGCCATGCAGGGCGCGTCCTACAGCATCCATCGCAAGATCCTTGCGACCCTGCGCCATGCTCGAAACGGCAAGCTCAAGCTTGTCGCGCAAACGAGCTGATCCGGCCGCGAAAACCTCATCACAAAAGTGCGCCGCATCGTTGAACCACTCGCCTTGCCCAACGGCAGCAGCAGCCGGCGGAGCATCGGTGTCGAGAACCCCCCTGAGCACACCCTGTGCTGACACCGGGCCAAATCCAAATTTTTTAGTGGCCTGGTTCGTAATCTGGGTGTGAAATTCACCGCTAAATGCGTGCGCGTTTCCAACAAACGCCATGACGATAGCCGTCATGGACACGGCCCATGCCGAAGTAAGCGCACACGTGCCGCGCCCAACTCTTCCCTTGCGGTTCTTCATTCGACCCTCCACGGTTGCCGGCAAACACGATCGCTGAACGGATCCTTCATTGAAGACTTGAGGATACGCTGAGCTCAAGCGTGCGCAGGAGGCCCCTCGGTCCAATGCGTGCAAATGCGTGTGTTGCGCAAAAGCGCCGCGAGACACGTAACCCAACGATTTCAACTTCGCGGCATGCTGAACAGTTCGCGCACCCTATTTGTCACACTCTTTTGTTCGGTGGCCGGCAGCGATGTCGACGAGCGGCGCGTACCCGCGTTGACCGTTCACCTCAACCTGTATCCAGAGGAGAATGGCACCATTTTCGTGTTTGGTGCCTCCGCGATCTTCCACGACGTCACCCATGATCTTCAGAGGCGAACATCTTTCGAGCCGTGCGATGCGTTCACTCTCTTTGCCACACGGCGATGGATTCTTACAAATGTAACCGCGCTTTGCCTTTATATATCCGTCGCCTGTTTCAACTATGCGGGCCGAAGAACCCACCGACACGCCAGAGGGTCCCATCCTCTCCGAACTCGTGCACACGTCGGTACGCTCGAGCGGTCGATACGCGCGTATCCAATCGAGTTCCTTGATCTCCGCGTACCGATCCCACGCTCCCATGTGGCGAAACGGCGGAAGATGGCTGTCGTCGTATCCCCCTGTACCGGAGACCGCGAGGCACGTCTTGCGTATCCAATCAACTTGATTAGGCGCATAACCCTCACACCCTATTCGCTGCCACTTCTTGTCCGCCTCGGTCATCTCGACGGTGTGAGCCGACGGAATGAACCGCATCCACTCGGCGATCACTTCGTCGATCTCGTGCGCCGCGACGCGCTCCGCATCCGGCCCTGTTGAACTTCTTCGTGCGTTGATAAACGCGGTCCACAGCGCGGTCATGGCACGATACGCATGCCGAACGGGATCACCGTTTTTTAAGAATGACACCGGAGACGTTGCAAGACGTTGCAACTTCGCAGCTCGCTCCCTGCGCGACGCGGGGGTTTGGTTTCCGGGTAATGACGGATAGATTTCGAATGCGTTGTCGCCGCTTCCAGCGTTGAAGTAATGTGGGCTGTCATGCGAGTGCTGAGGTGAATTCTTGGTGCACGCGTACGACTTGATGTCCACGATCGTTTTGCCGTCCTTCGTGCGAATGCTGTGCTCCTCGCTGAACGAATCTTGAAAGAGATGCACGGCCCGACCAAACATGAAATATGCGCGGTTGACGATCAACATTTGTCGCGAAAAGCCACCATGGTGCACTGCGACTGAATCTTCCGGCGCGATCGCGGCGGCGATAAAATAGCGTTTCAACGCCGCGATCGAACCTTCGATTGCACGCCTTCTCCCCGCATCGCCCTCGTCACAGCGCTTGCGCAAAAAGTGATCGTATTGAACGTTGTCGGGCCGCTGGGCCACGGCCTCCAAACACCAGGTTGAGTTCATGGTGCCTTCGGTCACCTTCGTAAAACCCATTGCATCGATCCAGCGCTGACCAACCATCGCGGAATAGACGCGATCGTTTCCAGACTTCCGCTGCGTGAACATCTTCTCGAGAGCGTCACCGTCCGCGACCATCCCGTTTGTGAGATCCAGATCGGCGAGCTCACGAAGGCCCGCGTCTTTGGCCGGATAAATCGTGAGGAACTCGTGGCTTCCCCCCGACAAAGGGGAGGCCTGCGAATACGCCAGCGCAGATCTCTCGTGTGCCACAAGCGCGGCGCCCGCCAAGAACGCACGAAAAACAAGTACCCTCGAAGACGCGTTCAAAGACGTCATCAGTTGACCCTTTCGTAATGACCCTCTGTTAACGCTCTACGGGCAGCCCGAGCACTTGTTAAGGCTTCAAACCCGGTGCGGCATGTGGTGATGCGACCTAAGCGGCTGTTCCGCATTCGGATTGTAATCTCTGAAGCACATCATTATCGCTGAGGGGGCCGCGATGGATACGTCGATGGCGGCGGGCGACTCTCAAGGGACATCGTCGTGCGCCCTTCTACCATCATGCGAAATTCTTCGAGCTCGACTGCGCGGGTGGTCGCCTCTTCGAGCGAGATCATTCTTCGCGCATACAACGAGTAGAGCGCTTGGTTCAGTGTGAGCATGTTGTTCCTCTCCTGACCAACCTGCATCTGGCTGTAGATTTGATGAACCTTGTCCTCGCGGATGAGGTTGCGAATGGCGGCATTTGGAATCATAAGTTCCGCCGCCAAGACACGACCAGTAGAGCCAAGACGTGGAATGAGTTGCTGCGACACGACCCCTTGCAAGACGAGGGACAGCTTCGTTCGTACCTGTGCTTGGTGATGCGGTGGAAAAACGTCGATGATGCGATTGATGGTCGAAATCGCGCTATTCGTATGCAGCGTCGCGAAAACCAGATGCCCCGTTTCACTGATGGTGAGTACCGCCTCCATGGTTTCCAGATCTCGCATCTCGCCGATGAGGACGACGTCCGGATCTTGGCGGAGAATGTAGCGCAACGCGGTCTTGAATCCCTCCGTGTCGGACCCCACTTCGCGTTGATTCACGACGCTCATCTTGTGCGGATGCATAAACTCAATCGGATCTTCGATCGTGATGATGTGAAGTCGTTGCTCGCTGTTGATCTTGTCGATCATGGCGGCGAGCGTCGTGCTCTTTCCCGAACCGGTTGGCCCCGTGATCAAAACCAAACCATTTGGCTTGTTTGAACACTCCGCAACGACAGGCGGGAGACCCAACTCTTCAAACGAAGCTACGCGAAACGGAATCGTGCGGACGGCACCGGCGACCGCGCCGCGCTGCATGAAAATATTCGCGCGAAAGCGAGACAGCCCCGGAACGCCGAAACTCAGGTCGAGTTCGTTGTTCTTTTCAAACGAGGCTCTCTGCTCTTCGTTCAAAATCGAAAAACAGAGCGCCTTTGTATCTTCGCTTCGTAACGGAGGCAGTTTCGTTTGAACGATGGATCCATCGATGCGCAACAGTGGGGGTACCCCCGTTGTCAGGTGAAGATCGCTTGCACCCTTGTCCACCATCGTGCGCAAGAGTTGTTTAAAGAACGTCGCCGGGTCTCTCGTCGTATCCATCGTTTCCTACGTTCGTGTCTAGGAGTCGGCCATGGTCACACGCATGACCTCTTCGGGTGTGGTGACCCCATCGAGAATCTTCAGAATTCCGCTGGCGCGGAGCGTAACCATACCGGCCTTGATCGAGGCGAGTTTCAACTCCGCGGTCGACGCCCCTTGAAGCACAAGCTCCTTCAGTTGATCGGTGAAGCGCATCACTTCATAGAGCGCAATTCGTCCTTTGTAACCCGTTTCGTTACACGTTCGACAACCCTGTCCCCGGAAAATTTGGCTCGTTCGCCCTATTTGGTCGGTGGAAAAACCGCACTCCTCGAGAACCTTGCGCTCCACCTTCA